>JBAWZV010000008.1:0-98868 GCA_037142875.1 Actinomycetes bacterium
ACGTTGCCAGCGATCCACGTTCCCCGGGCCGGCGTTGTACGCGGCAAGAACAAGGCGTTCGTCACCGTAACGGTTGAACAGGTGATGGAGGTACCAGGTGCCGTAGCGAATGTTGATCGCCGGATCGGTGAGATCGCTGACGCGAAACGCGCTCCCGCCGGTCCGCAGCGCAATACCTTTCGCCGTATCAGGACGAAGCTGCATCAGACCGATCGCACCCGAGGCCGAGAGCGCCGTGCGATGGAACTTCGACTCCTGGTAGATCACGGCCGCCAGTAGCGCCGGGTCGAGCCCTTCGGCCTTCGCGCGCTCCGTGACGATGGCCGTGTAGTGGAGCGGGTAGCGGAGCCGCTCGTACCACGGCGGGCTCGTCCTGATCACGTACATCGCGGCGCCCGCGATCACGACGAGGACGAGGGCGATCCCCGCGAGGAGGCGCCTCACCGCGTCCGCTTCACAGCGTCAGATCGCGCATCACCGATTCGACGAATGTGTCGAGTGCGGCCAGCGGCCCGGTGTTCGCATACGCGTATTCGGCCTTCGCGACCTTCTCCGACTCCGGGAGAAACCGCTGCTCACGCTCGCCAGCGTCGACGTCGGAACGCGACGCGCGGAGATCTGCCGGAGCCGTGATGACGACGACCTTGTCGAAGTTCCCCTCCGACCCGACCTCGTAGAGCAGCGGCACCTCCGTCACGCACACGCGCGGAGGATGCGGAAGCACGGCGAGCTGCTCACGCCAGCCGAGGTACTCGGCCACAACGAGGGGGTGGAGCAGCGCCTCCAGCCACGCAAGCGCGTCGGGGTCGTTGAAGACGACCGAGGCGATCGCCCCACGGTCGATCTCGCCCGAGGGGGCGACGACTCCGTGCCCCAGACGCTCGACGATCGCGTCGCGCACCTCTGCGCGGCCAAGGAGCTCGTGCACGATCTGGTCGCTCGACACGACGGCTGCGCCATGACGGGCGAACGCGGCAAGCGCCTCGCTCTTTCCTGCGCCGATGCCGCCGGTGATCGCGACGGCGACGGGGCGGGTCACTCCTCGGAAGGAGTCTCTTCCGCTTCGCCCTCAGTGGGCTCAGCGGCGACATCCGCTTCGGCGACCGGCTCGACCGCTTCGGTCTCGTCGGCGACCTCATCCGCAGCCTCGGCAGCGACAGCCGCAGCTGCAACGACGTCGGCGTACGGGTCGACGAGCTCAGACTCGTCAAAGACCTGGTCGGACATGTCGATCTGCGGCGTCAGGTGGACCGACTCGCCGCCGTCTGCACGGGGCTGGACGGGCTCGTCCGGCTCGACGCGCTTGAGCGAGAGCGAGAGCCGGCGACGCTCGCCGTCGATCTCGATGATCTTGACGTTGACGGCCTGACCCTGCGAGACGACCTCACGCGGATTCTCGACGTGATGCTGTGCGAGCTCGGAGATGTGCACGAGCCCTTCGACGCCCGGGAGGATCTCGACGAAGGCACCGAACGTGACGACCTTCGTCACGCGGCCCTCGACGACATCGTTCTCGCCGTAGCTCGAGAGAACCTGCTGCCAGGGATCGTTCTGCGTCTGCTTGAGACCCAGGGAGATGCGCTGGCGGTCGCGATCGATGTCGAGAACCTTGACCTCGACCGTCTGGCCGATCTCGAGGATCTCGGACGGGTGGTTGACGTGCGACCACGAAAGCTCGGAGATGTGAATGAGACCGTCCATCCCGTCGAGGTCGACGAAGGCGCCGAAGTCGACGATATTGGAGATCTGGCCCTGCACCACTGCGCCCGGCTGGAGCTTGTCCAGGATCTGCTGGCGCTGCTCCTTGCGCTCCTCCTCGAGGACGGCGCGGCGGGAGAGGACGACGTTGTTGCGCGAGCGGTTGAGCTCGATGACCTTGCAGCGGAGTTCCTGGCCGAGGAACTCGTCCAGGTCCTGCACTCGGCGGATATCGACGAGCGACGCCGGCAGGAAGCCGCGCACGCCCAGGTCGAGAATCAGACCACCCTTGACAACCTCGATCACCCGTCCGTCCACCGGCTCGCCGGATTCTGCGGCGCGCTCGATGCTCTTCCAGGCGAGCTCGAAGCGGGCGCGCTTCTTCGAAAGGATCAGCCGACCTTCGGCGTCTTCCTTCGTGAGCACGAGCGCGTCGATCTCGTCACCGAGCGAAACCTCATCGGCCGGATTGACCGAGCGGCGAATCGACAGCTCGGCGACCGGGATGACACCCTCGGACTTGTAACCGATGTCGACGAGAACCTCGTCCTTGTCGACACGCACGACCGTTCCGTGGACGACCTCTCCCTCATTGATTTCGGGGAAGGTCGACTCGTAATCGGGCACGAGTTGACCGTCGGGACCTTCGATCCAGACGCCGGGTTCTGCCTTGATGATTTCTTGGGTAACCAAAACGACGAGGAAGTATAGCCCGGGACTGCGGTCTTGCCGAATGACCCGTCTAACCCTTGGCTACAGCCCAATTTTCGCCGATACCGACGTCGACCACGAGCGGCGGGTCGAGGTCGAACGCGCCGCACATTTCGGCCCTGACGAGCTCCGTGACGGCGCCGACTTCGGCCTCCGGAACCTCGAGCAGGAGCTCGTCGTGAATCTGAAGGACGAGCCTCGCCGCACTCCCCTCGGCGCGGAACCGATCGTGAATCCGGATCATCGCGACCTTGATGATGTCGGCGTTCGATCCCTGCATCACGAAGTTGACGGCATAGCGCTCGCCGAGCTCACGCGTCTGACGGTTCCCGGCACGGATCTCCGGGACCGGACGACGGCGTCCGAGCAGCGAGGTGACGTACCCGTCACGCGTCGCCTGCTCGATCGTGCGGGCGATGAAGTCCTGGACGTGCGGGAACCGAGCGAGGTACGCGTCGATGTAGCGCTGCGCCTCGTCACGTGGGATCTCGAGGTTCTCGGAGAGGCCAAACGCCGAGATGCCGTAGACGATGCCGAAGTTGATCATCTTGGCGATCGCCCGCTCGCCGGTGGTGAGCGTGGCGGGATCCTTGCCGAGCACCTCGGCGGCGGTCGCCCGGTGGATGTCCTCCCCACGCTCAAATGCCTCGCGCAGCTTCGGCTCACCCGAGACGTGAGCGAGGATCCGCAGCTCGATCTGGGAGTAGTCGGCCGAGACCAGCTTGTGGCCGTCGTCCGCGGTGAACGCCGAGCGGATCTCCCGGCCGAGCTCCGTTCGGATCGGGATCGACTGCAGGTTTGGCTTGGTGGTCGACAGACGACCGGTAGAGGCGACCGTCTGGTTGATCGTCGTGTGGAGCCGCCCCGTCTCCTCGTCGATCAGCGTCGGAAGCGGCCGTAGATAGGTGTTGAGGAGCTTCGAGAGCTCCCGCCACTCCTCGATCACCGGGACGATCAGGTGGTCGGAGCGGATCGAGCGCAGCACCTTCGTGTCGGTCGAGTAGCCCGTCTTGCCGCGGCGGCCGGCTGTCAGCTCGAGCTTCTCGAAGAGGATGCGAGCGACCTGCTGGGTCGACCCGAGCATGAACTCCTCACCGGCGAGCTCGTAGGCGTTCTCCTCGAGCTCCGCGACGCGCTCCGAGAGCCGGGCGGTGATCTCCCCCATGCGGTAGGTGTCGATCTTGACGCCGACACGCTCCATCTCGGCAAGAACGGCGGTGAGCGGCAGCTCGACGGTGCGGTAGAGCGAGGTCAGGCCCCGTTCCTCGAGGCGCTCGAGCAGCGGAGCGACGAGCCGCAGCGGCAGCGCCGCTGCTCTGATCAGCTGGGCGGTTTCGTCGTCGCTCGCCGGCGCCGGGTCGACCTCGAGCCCGTACTCGGCAGCGAGGTCGCCGAGCTCGTAGCCCGAGCGACCGGGCTCGATCAGGTAGGCGGCGAGGAGCGTGTCGTCGGTGGCATCGACGCCAAGCGCCTTTGCGTCATGGACGACAAGCTCGCCCTCCACGCGCTCGGGCCGCGCGCCGACGACGACCCCTCCCGGACTGGCAACCGCCGCACGGTCGCCCACAGCTGCGTAGCCGACCTTTCCGGCAACGACGACCGGCCCCTCGTGCCAGGAGACCTCCGAGGCCGCGACTGCCTCGGTGGGCTCAGCGGCGGGGATCGCCACGTCCAGTGAGTCGACGCGCCCGAGCAGGCTGCGGAACTCGAACCGGCGAAAGATCTCCTTGAGCTGCGAGCGGTCGGGCGGGGAGAGCACGAGCTCGGCGGGATCACAGTCGATGTCGAGATCGCGGCGCATCGTCGCGAGCTGTTTCGAGAGGCGGGCCTGGTCGGCGTTCTCGGAGATGTTCTTGGCGCGGGCCGGGGTCAGCTCACCGGCGTGCTCGAGCACAGCCTCGAGCGACCCGAACTGCGCGATCAGCTGCCCGGCGGTCTTGTCGCCGATCCCGGGGACACCGGGAATGTTGTCGGAGCTATCGCCCTTCAGGCCGATGAAGTCCGGCACCTGATCGGGCCGGACACCGAGGCGCTGCTCGACGCGCGCCGCCGTGTAGACGTGCACGTCGGCGACCCCGCGTGGAGTCATCATCAGGCAGATGTTGTCGGCGCAGAGCTGGAACGCGTCGCGGTCGGTCGAGACGACACACGTCCTGAGCCCGGCCGCGGCGGAGCGTGTCGCGAGCGTCGCGATCACGTCGTCGGCCTCCCAGCCTTCGAACTCGAGGTTGCGGTAGCCGAACGCCTCGACGATCGGACGAAAGTGAGGGAACTGCTCGCGGAGCAGGTCGGGCATTGGCCGGCGGCCGTCCTTGTAGATGACACCTCCCGCCTCAGCCGCGGCCGCACGCTCGACGGGACGGGAGTCCCAGGCAACGGCAACGCTCCTCGGCCGGTAGTCCGAGAGCAGCTTGAACAGCATGTTCGTGAAGCCGAGGAGCGCGTTCGTCGGCTGCCCGTCGGTCGTTGCGAGCTCCTCGGGGAGCGCGAAGAACGCGCGGTAGGCGAGGTTGTTGCCGTCGACGAGGAAGATGTCACTGCCCCGGGCGGGTGCATCGTCGAGCTCGAGCTCACCGCCTGTGACCGACTTCGGACTCACCTCTGCGAGTCTACGCAGCGATGACACGGGTGCCACTCCTCTCGGGTTCGAGAATCGCCCTCGTGAATGCCGGCGCAGACGACGTGCTGCTGCGGCCTCCAACTCCCGGTGTCGCGATCGACGACGTCGAGGCGGCCGTACGCGAAGCGGCCTCGTTCTCCCTGGCCGGCCCCGCCCTGGCCGACCTGGTGACGCCCGGTGGGCGTGCCACGGTCGTGATCGAGCTCCCCTCCCTCCCGCTCCCGTCGGCAGCGTCGGACCCGCGGCGCGAGGCGATCTCCGCCACCATCGACCAGCTCACCGAGCTTGGCATGTCCGACGTGACGATCCTCGTCGCATCGGGCCTGCAACGGCGACCGTCGCCACAGGCGATCGGCCTGCTCGTTCCGCCCGAGTTTCGACGGCGATTCCGCGGACGTGTGGTCGTCCACGACGCCGAGTCCGAGGCGCTTGTTCCGCTCGGGGACGGAACGCTCCGCGTTGCACCCGAGCTCGTGGAGACGGATCTGGTGGTCACCGTGACTGCCGCCGAGACGGTGATCCATGGCGGACCGGCGGCGTTCATGCGCGCCGCAGGTGCCTCGACGATCCGGTCGTCGAGCGGACCGTCGCTGCTCGAGAGCGGCTCGTCTCTCGGCTGGGAGCTCGGACTGTCACTCGAGCGGCTGCTCGGCGCGCGCGTCCCGCTCTACGGCATCTCCCTCGTGCTCAACCTGCCGCTCGTGTTCGGCGGCTACCCGTATCAGGGCGAGATCCTCGAGCGTCTCGCGGGCTCAAAGCTTCGACGGCTCCAGTCGATCGTCCCGCCGGGAGTTCGAGCACGGGTGATTGATCGGGTGCCGCGGGAGCTGAGCGCGGCGGCCGTCTTCGGCGGAACGCCCTCGGTGGCCCACAGCGAAGCGCTGCTCCGCGGCATCGAGCTCAAGGGGACCCGCGTTCAGGAGCCGTTCGACGCGATCGTGATCGGCACCCCCGCGACGACCGCGTTCTTCCCGCGCGAGCGACCAAACCCGGTCGCTGCCTCCTACCTCGGACTCGGCGTGGCATTGCGGATGTGGCGCGGGGCGTTCCCGATCCGCGAGGGCGGCACGGCGATCCTGCTCCACGACTTCCAGCGCCACTTCCCCACCCCGACCCAGACTCCCTACCGGCGACTCTTCGCCGACCCACGTACGGCACGCGACCCGACGGCGCTGCGCGAGGCGGAGGCGGCCGCTCTCGGTGACGCCGCGGCCATCACGGCCTACCGCGAAGGCCGAGCGCTCCATCCGCTCGAGCCGTTCCATGCCTGGGCAGGCTGCGATCCCGTCTTGAGCCGGCTCGGCAACGTCCTCGTCGCCGGGTGCCGCGACGCGCACGCCGCCCGGCAGCTCGGCTTCGTGCCGGCCGTCAGCCCAGGGGTAGCGCTTGCCATGGCCCGGTCGAGCGGGGCTAAGCGCATCGGGTTCCTCATGTCACCGCCGTACTTCCCGCTGGTCGTCGGCGACTAGCCCGACGACGTCAGAGCAGCCGGCCGACGGCGACGCCGGCGTAGACCGCGACCATCCCCGCCGCACACGACCCGAACACGTTGCCAAACGCGAGGCCAAGAGCGCGGTCGTCGGCGAGCCGGTAGGTCTCGAACGCGAGCGTCGAGAACGTCGTGTACGCACCGAGGAAGCCGACGGTGACCGCTGTCCGGAGCGAACCGGTGAGGAGACCTCGCTCGCTCGCAAGCACGAAGGCGACACCGACGAGAAACGCGCCGCTGACGTTCACGATGAACGTTCCCCAGGGAAACTCGCCGCCGAGCCGCCGGGTGACCGCCGTGTTCAACCCGTACCTCGTGACCGCACCGAACGAACCGGCGACCGCGATCGCTGTGACCGTCCGCCACACGGCAGGCCTACCCCTCACCGAGGTACGTCTTGCGAACCTGATCGTTCGTCTTCAGCGACGCCGCGGAGTCAGAGAGGACGATCTTGCCGGTCTCCATCACGTACCCCCGTGTCGCGGCCTCGAGCGCCATCAGCGCGTTCTGCTCGACGAGCAGGATCGAGGTGCCCTGCTGGTTGATCGTGTGGATGATCTCGAAGATCCGCTCGACGAAGATCGGAGCGAGGCCAAGCGAGGGCTCGTCGAGGAGCAGCAGCTTGGGACGCGCCATCAACGCACGACCGATCGCGCACATCTGCTGCTCGCCGCCCGACATCGTCCCGGCGTTCTGGCTGCGGCGTTCCTCGAGGCGCGGGAAGAGCTCGAACACGCGATCCATGTCCTCGCGTATCCCCTGCTTGTCGCTGCGCTGGAACGCACCCATCTCGAGGTTCTCCGTCACGCTCATCCGAGGGAAGAGCCGACGTCCTTCCGGTGACTGCGCGATCCCGCGGCGGACGATCTCGTGCGGTGGGGTCTGCGTGATGTCGCGGCCCTCGAAGTGGATCGACCCGTTCCGCGGACGGTTCAGGCCGTTGATCGAACGGAGCGTCGTCGACTTGCCTGCACCGTTTGCGCCGAGCAACGTGACGATCTCACCCTCGTACACCTCGAGCGAGATCCCCTGGAGCGCGTGGATCGACCCGTAGTAGGTGTGGACGTCGTGCAGGACGAGGATCGGTGCGCCGGCGGCGCCGCTGTCACTCATGCGAGCCCCTGTCGCTTCATGTCCTCGACGGCTGCCTTGCCCAGGTACGCCTCGATCACGCGCGTGTTCTTCTGCACCTCACGGGGCGTTCCCTCGGCGATCTTCTGGCCGTAGTCGAGGACCGAGACGCGGTCGGAGACGCCCATGACGACGCGCATGTCGTGCTCGATCATCAGCACGGTGAGCTTCTGCTCCTCGCGCAGGCGCGCGACGAACGTCGTGAAGTCGGCCGACTCCTGCGGGTTCATCCCGGCTGTCGGCTCATCCAGGAGGAGGAGCTGCGGCTCGGTCGCAAGCGCCCGGGCGACCTCGAGTCGACGTTGGTCGCCGTAGGGAAGGTTGCTCGCGGTCTCGTTCTCGTGACGGTTCAGCCCCGCGAACTTGAGCAGCTCGCGTGCGCGATCACGCGCCTCGACCTCCTCGCGCTTGACCGAGCCGGTTCGGAGGATCGAGTTGAAGAGGTTCGCGTGCAGCCGCGCGTGCATCCCGACGAGCACGTTCTCGAGCGACGTCATGTTCCCGAAGAGGCGGATGTTCTGGAACGTCCGCCCGACGCCGCGCTGGGTGATCGCGTGCGGCGGCTTGCCGGTGACGTCCTCACCGAGGAACGTGACGGTGCCGGCGGTTGGCTTGTAGACGCCGGTCAGCATGTTGAAGAAGGTCGTCTTGCCCGCACCGTTCGGGCCGATCAGCGACGTCACGAGGCCGCGAGCAACGGCGAAGTCGACGTTGTTGACGGCGACAAGCCCGCCGAACTCCTTGCGGAGCCCGGTCGCGACGAGGATGTTGTCGTCCACGGTCACGCCCCCTCGTGCTGGAGGTCGTAGAGCGGCTTGTCGTGCGGCTCGACGTCGTGGAGCTCCGCGGCCCGGCGTTTCGACGGCAGGAGCCCCTCGGGTCTGAAGAGCATGACCGCGACGATGATCACCCCGTAGATCCCGGATGAGTACAGCGGGACGTCAAGGTTGGGATGCCAGCCTCCGACATGGATATGCCGGTTGATCCAGTCGCCGGTGTTCGCAAGGCCTTCACGGTCGAGGTACTCGAGGAACGCCGCGCCGACGATGACGCCCCAGATGTTCCCCATCCCGCCGAGGATGACCATGCAGAGGATAAAGACGGAGATGTTGAAGAAGAAGTCGCCCGGGAACGTCGCGCTCTTGAAGCTCGCGTAGTAGGCACCGGCGATCCCGCCGAAGAACGCGCCGCTCGCGTACGCCCACGTCTTCGTCCGCATCAACGGAATCCCCATCGCGGCCGCAGCCGTCTCGTCCTCGCGGATCGCGACCCACGCCCGGCCGAGCCGCGACTCGCGCAGCCGGAGGGAGCAGAACACGGTGAAGACGAGCAGCACGAGCGCGGTCCAGAAGAAGATGTCCGCCGACCCGATGTGGTGCCCGAAGAGGCTCGTCTTGCAGCACGTCAGGTAGTTGGACGGGAGCACCCCACTCGTCAGGTTCGAGAGGTGGTTGCCGAAGCCGGGCGAGTCGAGCGGCGTGATCCCGTTCGGGCCGTTTGTGAGGTTGAACCCGCCGAGGTTGTCGCCGTTGCGGGCGACCTGCGGGAGGATCTCGCCAAAGCCGAGCGTGACGATCGCGAGGTAGTCGCCACGCAGCCGCAGCGTCGGCAGGCCGATGACGATGCCGAACGCCGCCGTGATCAGTCCGGCGATGAGCAGCACGAGGAAGATCGAGACGTGGAAGCCGCCGGTACCCATGGGAACGCCGATGCCGCCGAGGCTGAAGCTATGCCGTGGGACAGCGGCGACGGTGCAGTCGGCGATGCTGACGCCCGGTGTCGGGCACTTCTGGCCGGCGAACTGGGCCGATGCGAGCCAGGCTGCCGTGTAGGCGCCTGTCGCATAGAACGCGACGTACCCGAGGTCGAGCAGGCCGGCGTAGCCAACGACGATGTTCAGCCCGACCGCCATCATCACGAAGACCACGATCACGACGCCTGTCCCAACGTCGGGGAATGCACCGAAGATCGGAATCGTGAACAGGCGTGTGGCGTAGAACGGGTAGGACACCGCGATCAGGAGCGCCGCGACCGGGAGCGCCCAGCTCCGCGTGATCGGAAGCGAGCGACGGCCACCTCCCCCGAGCGGCACGCGCAGCTTGGTGTGGTGCGGAATCCACGAGAGCGCGAACGCGAGCCCGAAGATGATCACGATCGAGAGGCTCGCCGACCCGAACGCCGAGCCGAGCGCGAAGAGAGTCAGGAACGCGCACTGCAGCCCAAGCCGCCAGGGCAGGGCGGGCACCTTGCGCATCCACAGGATCGTGAAGACGACGGCGGCGCCGTAGCCGAGTGAGTGGTCGAGCCGATAGAAGCCGACCGAGGCGGCCGCTTCGACCGCGACGACGACTGCGGCGCGCCGCGCGGCCGGCCGCGACGCCCACCGGGCACGCATGCGGTTGCGGAAGCCGACCTCGTCGCCGCCCGCCATGTCAGCCGCCCTCCGGCGTCCGCTCGCCGAGCAGCCCTTCCGGCCTGAAGACGAGGATCAGAATGAGAATTGAGAAGACGATCGACTGCGTCCAGTCGGAGCCTGGTGCATTCCAGCTGAGCCCCTCGTTGAACGCCTGGATGAGTCCGATCAGGATCGCGCCGAGCACCGCGCCCGGGAGGTTCCCGATCCCGCCGAGCACCGCGGAGGTGAACGCGATCAAACCGAGCTGGAAGCCCTGGTCGAAGCGAACGGTCGTCTCTGTGAGCGAGTAGACGAGCCCGGCGGCACCGGCGAGCGACCCGGCGAGCACGAACGTGAACGAGATCGTCCGGTTGACGTTGATTCCCATGATCGCGCTCGCCTCCATGTCCTGCGCCGTGGCGCGCATCGCCTTCCCCTGCCTCGTCTCCTGCACGAGATAGAGCAGAGCGAGCAGCACCGGCACGGTGATCAGCAGCGCGATCGGCGTCGTCCACGAGACCGCGACCCCACCGACCGAGAAGATGTTCGACGTCGGGAGCACGTCGGGGAAGTTGATGTAGTTCGGCCCCTTCCAGACAAGCCCCACGTCCTCGATGATGAAGCTCATCCCGATCGCGGTGATCAGCGGGGCAAGCCGTGGGGCGCCGCGAAGAGGCCGGTAGGCGATGAACTCGATCGCCGCGTTGATCGTGCCGCAGGCGATCATCGAGAGCAGCAGCACGACGATCACGAGCGGCCAGAGATCGGCTGCGCCCGCCTTGAGGCCGAATGACGCAGCGATCGAGATCGAGATCATCCCGCCGAGCATGAAGACGTCGCCGTGGGCGAAGTTGATCAGCTCGAGGATGCCGTAGACCAGCGTGTACCCGAGGGCGACGAGCGCGTAGATGCACCCGAGCGTGAGCCCGATAAGGAGCACCTCGATCCAGTCGCCCGGCGCCTTGACGAAGTTGACTGCGAGCCAGAAGACGACGAGCGCGACGAGCGCAAGCCCGATCGATGCGACCGGCCCAGGACGCCGCGAAGCCAGACGTGAGAGCACAGGTGTCGATGCGTCGGCGGTCAAGGTCTCGCGGCAGTATCGGTGCGAACGCCGCTCATTTCAACTCGGACACGAGCAACCCTGTATTCCGAGTGGCCGCAGATCGCCCCAGCTACGATCCCAGAGCCCAGCCGAAGTGGCGGAACTGGCAGACGCGCCGGACTCAAAATCCGGTTCCCCTCGGGGAGTGTGGGTTCGATTCCCACCTTCGGCATCGCACGCAGACGAGTAGGCAGGGCGAGCGGGCGCTACTACCCGCCGTATGTCCAGAGCCGCTTCAGGCTCATCGTCCCGGACTCCGCGATCGTGCGCAACGCGCAGTGGTAGGCAAGCGGCGCTGTCGTCCCGCTGGTGGTGAAGTGGAGCGTCAGCGAGCAGCCCCGGGTGTCCCGCGTCATGCCGAAGTACTGCACCTTCGCGACTCCCTTAGCTCCGATCGCCCCCGTCATCGTTACCGGGTTCGAAGGGCTGTCGCGAACAAGCCTGCCCTCGCTGACGTAGACGTGCGCCCCGCCGTGAAGCGGATACACGTCGCCGTTTCGCGTATCCGTGTAGGTGCCCGTGAGCCGCACCTCGTAGGTGCCGTCGTAGGCGGTCGAGGCGCTGACCGTGATGGTCGTTGCGATGCAGGCCGTCCCGTGCGTCCCGGGCTTCGGCGCGGCGCTCGTGTCTGACGTGCAGACCATGAACCGGTAGGCGCGGCGCTCGGCGCGGCGGTCCACCGTTCCCGAGACGTACCCGGTTCTCGAGGAGAGCCTGAGCCCCGTCGGCAAGAAGCCGTACGCGACTGCGAAGACGTAGGGCCCGTCCTGTCCGCCATGCGGGTTGCGCTGTCCCTTGTTGAGCGGGCCTCCGCAGGTGTGGCCTGGAGCCGGTTTTGGCTCGCAGACCGACCAGCCCCGATACGGCTGACCGGGCGCCGCGACCGGCGGAGCTGCCGCAGGTGCGACGAAGGTCGGCGCGACGAGCACGTGCGCCCCGGCCCCCGGCAGCGATCCGAGCGCGACGCCGGAGGCGATCAGCAGTGAGGCGAGAGCTGCTCTCATTGACGCAGTGTCCGCCCCACACTCCCTCCCGCCATCGGGGGTTCTGCGGAATAGCCGAAGCGTTTAAGCGGTCGGTCCCACGGACTTTCCCGCCAGGTTGCCGCGGTTTCCCGCCGACTTCGCTCGACAGAGTGACACCTGACCGGGGGTACGGCACAGTGGGCGAAACGCCGATATGCAAGAAGTCGCGTCATCCGCGCGGCCCATCCAACTCCCGAGAGGAACCACCACGTGTCAGAGACGCGCACCTACTCCCTCAACGTGAACGGAACGACCTATCCGGTCACCGCCGACAGCGAGACGCCGCTCCTCTGGGTGCTTCGTGACCTGATCGGCCTGACCGGAACCAAGTACGGCTGCGGCATCGAGCAGTGCTACGCCTGCAGCGTGATGGTCGACGGGCAGGTCGAGCACGCCTGCGTCTTCGACGCGACCTCCGCTATCGGCAAGAAGATCACGACAATCGAGGGGCTCTCAACGGTCGCCCCGAAGCTCCAGCAGGCCTGGATCGACGAGCAGGTCCCGCAGTGCGGGTACTGCCAGTCGGGCATGCTCATCGCGGCAGCTGGGCTCCTGAAGGAGCATCCGCAGCCGGCCGACTCGGACATCGACTCGGGGCTCCCGAACATCTGCGCCTGCGGTACGTATCCGCGCATCCGCAAGGCGGTCAAGCGTGCAGCCGGTGTGGCGACGACGTCGACGGTGTCGAGATGAGCACCGGTATCGCAAGCCGCGAGGTCGATCGCGGCACGTTCCTGAAGGCCAGCTTCGTCGGCGGCGCGTTCATCCTCGGGATCGACTTCGGCGCGCTGCCGCGCGCAGCTCATGCCGCCGCGAGCCCCACGCAGCTCAACGCGTACATCCGCATCGGCACCGACGAGTCGATCACGATCGTCGCGCCGAACTCCGAGCTCGGACAGGGCACGAGCACCGCTCTGCCGATGATCGTCGCCGAGGAGTTGAAGGCGGACTGGTCGAAGGTTCGGATGGAGCTCGCAGGCGCAAACGCGGCGTTCGCAAACCCGATGTTCCACCTCCAGCTCACCGGGGGCAGCACAGCTGTCCGCGGCTACTACCAGGCGCTCCGCACCGTCGGTGCGAGCGCCCGGGAGATGCTGATCGCTGCGGGGGCAGCGAAGTTCGGGGTGAACGCGTCGGACTGCGTCGCCGAGAAGGGAGCTGTCCGAGTCGCGACGGCCGGACTTCCGAGCTCGGGACAGGTTGCGACGTACGGCTCGCTCGCAGCAGCGGCGGCCTCGCTCGCACCGCCGGCGAACCCGCCGTTGACCGACCGGAAGAACTTCCAGATCGTCGGCACGTCGATCCCTCGGCTGGACATCCCTGCGAAGGTCAACGGCTCGGCGGTGTTCGGGATCGACGTGCGGCTGCCTGGCATGGTCTACGCGGCCGTGAAGCAGTCGCCGAAGGTCGGCCAGATACCCGGAGCGATCGGGGCGGCTCCGCGCGGCATGAAGACGGTCGCCCTCCCGAACGGTGTCGCCGTCGTTGCAACAACGACGACGTGGGCGGCGATCAAGGCGGCGAACTCGCTGTCGGTCACCTGGATCGACGCTCCGTCCACCGCGAGTGCCGACACGACGGCCATGAAGGCCGCCGCGGCGGCGTTGATGACCGGTGGGTCGCCCGTCAGGGTTGCC
The DNA here is from genome assembly GCA_037142875.1 of Actinomycetes bacterium. GTDB lineage: Bacteria > Actinomycetota > Thermoleophilia > Gaiellales > Gaiellaceae > PALSA-600. The sequence continues at coordinate 13,812 of JBAWZV010000008.1, forward strand.
CTCAACACCGGTGATGCCCCGGGTGCGATCGCCAAGGCGGCGAAGACCGTGACGGCGACCTACTCCGTCCCGTACGTCCCGCACACCTCGCTCGAGCCGATGAACGCAACCGCGCTCGTCACTCCAACCTCGTGCGAGATCTGGGCGCCGACCCAGGCACAGGGACCGTGTGTCCTTGTCGCCGCAGCGATCACCGGTCTGACCCCGGACAAGATCACGCTGCACACGACCTACCTCGGCGGCGGCATGGGACGTAAGGGCGAGACGGACTTCGTCGAGCAGGCCGTCCGGATCGCCAAGACGATGCCAGGCACGCCCGTCAAGCTGACCTGGTCTCGTGAGGAGGACATGACGCAGGACTTCTACCGTCCGGCGTCGCTCTGCTCGCTCACGGGCTCCCTCGACAGCACCGGCGCTCTGACGGGGATCTCGAGCCGCACCGTCTCACCGTCGATCGGGTACCAGAAGGGTCCGGCGAGGTACGCCGACCCGACTGCGGTCGACAGCTCGGCCGTCGAGGGCATCACGACCATGCCGTACGCACTCCCGAGCCAGCGGACGGAGTGGATCCTCGATACGGCCCCCGTGCGGGTCAGCTACTGGCGGTCCGTCGGGAACTCGTACAACGTGTTCTTCGCCGAGTCGTTCATCGATGAGCTCGCGGCGGCGGCAGGAAAGGATCCGATCGCGTTCCGCCGAGGGATGCTCGGAGCGAACCCGAGGGCCCTCGCGGTCCTCGACACCCTCACCGCAAAGAGCGGTTGGGCGGCTGCACCGAAGGCCGGGCACGCGCGGGGCGTTGCGATCTCCCAGTGCTTCGGCTCGATCGTCGGCGAGGTCGTCGACATCTCCGGATCGCTCACGACCGGGATCAAGGTCAACTCGGTCACCGTCGTGATCGACTGCGGTAACTCGATCAATCCGGACACCGTCAGGGCGCAGATGGAGAGTGCCGTGCTGCAAGGGCTCGGGGTCGCGCTCTGGGGCGACATGCCGTTCACGGCCGGCAAGCCGATGCGGCGCAACTTCAACACGTACAAGATGCCGCGGATGCGTGACGCCCCGGCGATCGACACGACGATCATCGAGAGCGGCGGACCGCTCGGCGGTGTCGGCGAGCCCGGGCTGCCGCCGATCGCACCCGCTCTCGGGAACGCGATCGCCCGGCTGACCGGGACACGGCTGCGCTCGCTGCCGATGTTCCCGCAGCCGGTTCCCACGAGCTAGGCACCTGTCGGGGGAGCGGGCGGGTCGATGCCGCCCGCTCCCCCGACGATCTCTTAACGTCATCACACGCAGCTCTTAGACGCCTTTTAGGGCGACGTAGTTGAGTTGCGCCCATGACCGAACCCACCCCCCTCAGAAGCGTCGGCCGCGGTCGGCGAATCCCGTCACTCGAAGTCGGGGTTGCCGTCGCCGCGTTCCTTGGTCTGTGCGCTGCCGTCCTGGCGCGCAGCACGAGCCTGCTCGAGCCCGACGACCTCGCCTACCGCGCCTCGATCGTCGCACTGACCCACGGCCACATCGCGCTCACAAACGCGCAGTACAACGTGCTCTCCACCCAGATCGGTGGAATCGCTCAGTGGGTGCAGCGCGCGAACGGCACGTGGATCAGCGAGAAGAACCCGGGCTATCCGTTCTTCGCCGCGCCGTTTCAGCTGATCGGCGCCCTCCGGGTCGCGCCGCTTTTCTATGGCGCCCTCGGCTGCACGGGGCTGTATCTCGGCGCGCGCCGATGGCTCGGGCGCTTCGGCGGGACGTGGGCGGTCGCTCTCTACTGCTCTTCCGGCGCCGCGCTCGTCTTCACCTGGCGCGCGACGATGCCGACGTTCACCGACGCCTCGTTGATCGCGGCGGGAACAGGGCTCCTGCTCTGGACGCTCCTCGCGGCCGATGCACCCGCGCCGCGCCGCACTCTGGCTGGCCTGCTCGCGTTCCTCGCCTTCGAGGGCGCGACGTTCATCCGCTACACGAACGTCGTCGTGCTCCTCGTCGCCGTGGCTGCCGTACTCGTAGCGCTCAAGGCAGCTGCGGTTCCGGGCCGGTCGATGCTTGTGTGGTTCGGCTCCGTCACGGTCTTCGGGGGCGCTGCCGCCGCATTCGACTCCGCCTACTACGGAGGCGCGACAAAGACCGGCTACGTATCGGGCGAGATCACATTCTCCCTCGGAGCGGTCACCTCGAACCTCACCCACATGCCGGCTCACCTCGTGGCCTCGATGCCGCTCATCACCGTCGCGCTGGCAGCGGTCGTCTGGACGGCCGTCCGCCTGATCCGACGCGGCGACGCCCTGAGGAGCCCCGGCGCCGGACGCGACGCAGCGGTCGTGGTCGTCCTGACTGCAAGCTGGGTCGCGGTCTACGGCCTCTACAGCGCGTACACCTGGACGGTCTCGCTCGCACCGAACGCAGGCGCGACGCTCCAGGTCGTTCGCTTCTACCTGCCGGCACTCGGCGCCGTCTCGCTCCTTGCCGCATGGGTGCTTGAGCAGTTCCCGCGCCGTGTGCCGATCGCGGTGATCGTCTCTCTCGCGTGCGTTGGTGTGCTCTCGTACGGGCACCTCGCAGGAAGCGGCCCGGGCGGCGGATTCGGCCGCGGGCCTGGCGTCGGCGGCGCGCCCGCCCAGAGCGGCAGCCTGCCGAGCCTCGCGCCGTCGTCCGGGAGCGGCTAGCGCCGGTGCCCACTACGCTTCGTGCAGCGAATGCCCCGGGTCAGCGTCATCATCGCGGCCTACAACGCCGAGGAGTTCATCAGGGAGGCGCTCGAGTCGGCCTGGGCGCAGACGTATCGCGACTTCGAGATCGTGGTCTCCGACGACGCCTCAACTGATGGGACAGCCGCGCTTGTTGAGGTGGTCGCGAGCGAGATCTCACTGCGCCTCGTCCGCGCGGTTCGCAACGGCGGCACGGGCCAGGCGCGCAACGCAGCCATTACAGAGTCGTCCGGCGAGCTCCTCGCCTTCCTCGACGCAGACGACCTCTGGGAGGTGGACTTTCTCGAGAGTCTCGTTGCACTGTACGACGAAGCCCGAGCAGCGGGACGCAACCCCGGGATCGTGACGTGTGACGCCCTCCTACTCGACTCGAACGGAGTCTCACCGTCGACGTACCAGGCCTCCTCTGGTGTTCCGGACAACCTCACGCTTGCACAACTCCTGCGATTCAACACGGTCTACGGCGGCGTCCTCGTTGCACGGACGGCGGTTGAAGGGGCGGGCGGGATTGATCCGACGCTCCGCGGTTCCGACGACTACGACCTGTGGATCCGGATCCTCGAACTCGGGTACACCGTCGTAGCATCCACACAACCTCTGGCTATCTACCGGCAGAGACACGACTCGCTCTCCCACAACCTTGGAGCCATGAACGCGTCCCTCGAGCTTCTCTACTCTCGCGCGATCGAGCGTGGCCGCCTTCGGCCCGCCGAGCTCCGGATCGTGAAGCGCCAGCTGCGGCTCCACCGTGCGATCGGAGCGGTCGCGACACCTGACGGGATCTCCGCGGCCCGCACCCTGAGGAGCCTGCCCCTCATCGCGTGGGCGTGCCTTGAAAACTACGACCGTATGCCGTTCTATGTCAGGAGGTTCGTCGCGAGGAACCGAACATCGCCGATCGCCTAGCGGCGAGCGGCGGGCGGCACGGACATCACGGTCGTGCTCGACCGATGACTCTGTCGTAGGATCGTCCAGAGCATGACCCGCCGCTCGCGACCAGGACGTGCCCGCAACCCCGCGCGGGCGATCCGGGTCGCGCAGATCTGTGGCATCAGCGACGGCGGACAGTGGATGGTCGACATCTCACGCATGCTCATCGAACGCGGATATGACGTTGTCGCGGTTATCCCCGACGCGGATGGCGACACAGCGGGACGCCTTCGAACAGCCGGAGTCCGCTTCGCTACCGCGCCGATGCACCTCTCGCGGAGCACGGGCGCGGCCGCACGCCTCGTCCACCGCGTACCTAGCGGCCCTGGCAGGCCGTGTCGTACGACTCGCCTGGGTGATCCGGAGGCTCGACGTTGACGTGACGCACACGCACGTCTTCAATGCCACCGCGATCGGCCGGGTCGCTGCCTTTCTGGCCCGGGTTCCGGTCAGGGTCGGGATGATCCCCGGCCCGTACCGCCTCGAAGCGGCCGCCACACGCCGCCTCGACCTCGCCACGCAGCGCCTCGATCACCGCATCATCCCAGGATCACGCTGGATCGAGAACCTCTATCTGGATCTCGGTGTCTCCCCCGATCGCCTCCGCTGGATTCCCTATCCACACGATCCCCTGATCTTCGACCCGGAGCTCGCCGACGGTGCGCGCGTTCGAACCGAGCTTGCGATACCCGCGACGACGCCCCTCATCGGCCAGGTCGCCCACTTCTACCCCGTCGTCGACACCGTGTTCACGCCGCCCGGACTGCGCAACCGCGGGGTGAAGGGCCATGAGGACTTCCTCGCCGCAGCACGCACGGTGCTCGACGCTCGCCCAGACGTACGCTTCCTCCTCGTCGGGGCCGACTGGGGCCCGGAAGGCAAGGAGCACCGCATCGCCATGCAGGAGCTCGCCCGAGAGCTGGGCGTCGACCATGCGGTGATCTTCGCCGGGTATCGCACCGACGTGCGCGACGTCCTCGCCGCCCTCGACGTCGCAGTCCAGGCCTCACTGACGGAGAACTACGGCGGAACGATCGAGGCGCTCACGATGGCACGACCGATGATCGCGACTCGTGTTGGGGGGATGCCAGAGACGGTACGTGACGGTGAGACCGGGCTTCTCGTTCCCGCGCGCGATCCAGATGCCCTTGCTGCAGCGATGCTCCGGCTGATCGATGACCCGGCCCTGAGCTCGACGCTCGCTGAGCACGGCCGCGCGCTCATGCTCGAACACTTCACGATCACCCACACGGTCGACGGCATCGACGCCCTCTACCGTGAGCTCCTCGACGAGCACGGGATCGCCTGAACGCTAGCGTGGCGGCGACCCGATGAGCGGTGAGCGCGAGTCGATCTTCCTCTACGGGGCCGGAGGCCACACGCGCTCGGTCGCCGAGGTAATCCGACGCGAGGGGCGTTACGAGATCGCCGCCGTGCTTGACGACGGCCGTACCGGCTCTGTCCCCGGGGTCGGCGAGATCCTCGGCGGGGTCGACCTTCTCGGCTCGCTCCAGGGCCGCGGGATCCGAGCTGGCTTCGTTGCGATCGGTCTCAACCGTGACCGTGAGGCCCTGATCCGCCGCGTCGAGGAGCACGGCCTTCGCCTGATCAGCCCGGTCGACCCGGCAGCGGTCGTGGCACAGGGCGTCACGGTTGGCCCCGGATCAGTCCTGATGCCCTTCTGTCTCGCCGGAGCGGGAAGCGTCGTCGGCCGGGGCGTCATCATCAACACCTCCGCGACCGTCGACCACGACTGCGTGATCGCGGACTTCGTCCACATCTCGGTCGGCGTGCACTTCGGCGGTGCCTGCCACGTCGGCGAGCGGTCGTTCATCGGCATCGGCGCCGTCGTCGGCAACAACATCCGCCTGGGAGCTGACGTCACGATCGGTGCCAGCTCCACCGTCATAGCCGACGTCGACGATGGCACGTTCGTTGCCGGGATCCCTGCGCGACCCCGGACACCCTCTACCGGTCCGCGAACTCCGGAACGCGGCGACCAGCCCTAACCCGGTCAATGGGACGGACTGCTCGCGCTCTGCCATGCCGGCGTGGCCGGGCCGCTCCCTGAGGCGTGCAGCGCGCGCCACTCCGCATCACTCAGGCAGCTGCCGGGCGGGTTCGTGAACTCCTAGGTCGAGTAGATGCCCCCCGCGCGCGAGCACAACGGCGGCAGCGGACTGGGCCTCGAGGGCATTCGGCCCAAACGCAGCACGGTGGTGGCGACGCGTCATCGAGCGGCTGAAGACCTCATCGGTGCGATATATCGCACCGACAAACGACTGCACCGCGCCTCCATCTCACCTCAGCCCGCGCAGCCGCTGACGCACGAGGTCGGCGCGGAGCAGCCACGGCACCAGGTTCATCCGGTTCGCGATACCCCAGCCGCGCCGCGGCCAGAGCTCACGTCGCACTCGGGGGTCGTCAAGGAGCGTCGGAACGCCGAGTTCGACGACGAAGACGCCACCGCCACGGATCCCAGCAAGGAGGTATGCCCGCCACGGCCCCGAGGTCTCACGGATGAGGTCAAGGACGGCACCCGAGATGATCCAGAAGTCGTGGAAGACGATGATTCCGGTACCTCCCATCACACTCCGGCAGAACCGTGCATCACGAAGGGCAGCGGCGCGCGTGTGCTCCCCGTCGATGAAGCACACGTGCGGACTGCCGCACTCTCTCGGAGGAATGCTCTCGGTGCTGGCCTCGATCGTGCGCAGTTTGGTCAGATCAGCACCAGGTACGCCACGCAGGAGTTCGAGCATCCGTCCCGCGCTGTTGTCCGGATAGTCGAACCCCTCCATGCCCGCCCGGTCGTCCGGAGCCCAGGGCGGGCGCGAGTCAATCGAGATCACCTCGGTGCAGCGCGAGTCGGCAACAACAACCTGGAGCGACCCACCGAGATACGAACCGATCTCGAGATACGAGAACGGTACGTGCTGGTTGGCGACCGCCGCCTGGATCGCGAGGAGCGCACGTCTGTCGCGAACTGACGTCTGACTCGGGATCGCGGCGAAGAGTTCGGTGTCGACGCCGTCGACGCGCTCGGCGATTGATGGAAGAACCGTACTGTCGACCACAGCTACAGCTCGGCGAGCGGGAAGCTCCGGTGCCGCCGCGGCGGCACGATGAAGTTCTGGCGGTGGGTCGTCCGCAGGATCGAGTTGAAGCCCTGCCCACGGTCTCGCGGAGGCAACGCGATCTTGCCGTCGGGGAGCACGCCGTCCATCGCGAGGCGGTTGCGGTGGAAGTCGTCGCTCGACGGGTTGAACACGACGAAGTGAACGCCGGCGACGGGCTCCGCCTGAACCTCGCCCGGACGCGACGAGAAGAAGAACGGGTTGTCGAGCGTGTTGAAGTCGGCGCGAATCGGGATCGCCGTCCCCTTCGGGTAGGTCGCACCGTCCGCACCTCGCAGATCGACCGGAAGCCGGGAGGTCGTCTGGATCGGCGCGCTGTGCCCGATCTGACCCGTTGCCCTGTAGTGGCGTCGAACATCCGCACCTGTTGAGACCTCGTTCGGCCCCATCGGGATCGCCTGCGTGTGCGGCTTCACATCGAGCCCGGGGTGAAACGCCGAGGCGACGCGCTCGCCGTAGGCGAAGTCGACGTACCAGGCCTCGAGATCCTCCGTGATGTGCGAGAGATGCATGTGCGTTCCCTCCCGGAAGTAGTCGCTCCCGCGAAGGTCGACCAGCCCGAGGGTCTCGAAGTTCGCGATCTTGCCGGGGCCGAGCGCGGCGCGCTGGGTCGAGGTGAAGCCGAGGAAGAGCTCGGCGTTGTCGGGTATGAGGTCGGCACCGCGGACTCCAGCGGCAACCGCCATCTGCTTCGGGAGCGAGCGACGTCCCTCGAAGCCGCCACCGACGAAGCCGCGGCGGAGGCTTGTCACCTCGAGGAGCTTCGTGTCCTGGATCCGGCCGAGCGCATCGTCGATGTTGCTGCGAACGTCGCTGCGCAGAAGGATGGCGACCTCGTTCTGCTCGAGCAACGTGTCCTCGGGATCGCTCGGGAACAGCCGTGCGTCGAGAAGCGCCGACTTCCGCGCGCGCCTGTCAAACGGGATGAGCCGCCCCGACTGGCCGGGGACGAAGCGGTTGAAGTACGGCAGTCCCCACGCGACCGTGACCCCGAGCCCGACCGGCGACGGAGCGTAGTCCGCTTCGATCGAAGCAAGCGTCTCCTCGAACGCCCCCTGCGCGTTCAGGATCTCTGTCCGGTCGACGGCCACACGGGCGGTCACGATCTCGTGGTGCAGCGGAGGAACCAGGATCTCGACCCCGTCCTGGTGCACGAAACGCAGACCGTCGAGCAAGTGCTGCTCCGGCGGAAGCGCACCGACGACAGGGCGCTTCGGTGAGCTCGTCGTCAGCCGGTCGACCAGCTCGTACACGCCCGTCGCACCGATGGCGCCGACAGCTGCGCCTGCAATCACCTCCCTGCGCGTGAGCTTCCGCGCCACGGTCAGGCGCTCGGCGAGATGACGACGAGCGAGCGAAACTCGTGCTTCAGGTAGACGAGAAGCTTGCGGTAGTTGAGCGGGGGCGCGAGGTGCTCCGAGACCGTGTAGAGGCCGCCCTCGTGACGCCACGCGAGCAAGACGTGCCACTGGTCGGCGTCCTGGTTGACCGTGTAGAGCGTCGCCTCGAGGCCGTTTGCGGTCACGGTCCCGCGCGGGTCGGCAAAGCACGAAATCCAGGTCGTGTCGTTGGCCCCGCCGAGACACCTGGGGATCGCCGTCTTGCCGGGGTAGCCCCGGAGGTTCACGTGCAGCTCACCGCCGACGCCGTTGATCCCGACCTGCGTCTCCTGCCACACGAAGCTCTCGAGGTAGCTGCGATCGGGGTCGACGGAGTTCATGTTGTTCCACTTGCCGCGGATCTGCGCGGTGAGCGGATCGGGCAGCCAGCCGGGGCAGTAGACGTCGGCGTTGATCCGGTCTGCGAGTCGCTGCCAGCCGCCGGGGTATGCGCACGTCGGCTTCGACGGTGCGGCCGGCGGTGTCGGCGCAGCGGCCTTGGGCGAGCTGCTCCCGCAGCCCACAACGAGCAGCGCAAGCGTGCCGACCGTGACCACGACTGTGAGCGCGACTCTCACCGACACATCGTAGATGCCGTGCAAGCACGGTTGGGCACCGCGCCGCGCCCGGGACAGTCCCTCAACGGCACGCCGCTCAGGCGTCGACCGGTCAGACGTCGGGATGCGACGCGCCGACGAGCATGCCGACCTGGCCAGGCGGAACCAACACTGCGTCGAAGCCCGCGCGCTCAAGGGCAAGCACCTCGTCGCGCCTCTCGACCGCGGCCTCGGCGATCGCGAGCTTCCCTGCAGGAACGTCCGGGAGAAGCTCAAGCACCGACTCGATCCGCTCGCCGTCGTCGGCGTTTCGCCGCGGGGAGAGCAGAAAGATCTCTGGGTCGTGCTCCTCGAGCGCTGACTCGAGCTCGTCCTCGTCACACACGCCGATCACGACCTCGATGTCGAACTCACCGTCGTAATCGGGCCCGACCACGATCGCGTCGGCGTCGAGCGCCGGCCCCGGGCCGAGCCAGAGGAGCGGCAACGTCGTGGCTTCACGGATCCCCTCAATCACACGGTCGACGGCGAGCGCCTCGGCGCCCTGCTCCTCGGCCGCACAGGCAGCGTCCAGGTCGTCGACCCGGACGATGATCGAGATCCCGTCACCTTCGGAGATCCGCTGACTCAGACGACGTATTGGTGCCACGTGCTCGCAGCAGCGTAGCTACACGGTGAGGACGAGCCCGTCCCACGCAGGCTCCCACCCATCCGACGTGCCCAGCCGCACGAGCTCGTCGTGGGAAAGCCTGTCCATCTCCTCGACGTGCGTGAGCACGGTCCGGGCGGCGCCAAGGGCACGCATCTGCTCGAGCGCGTGCCCGTAGCGGGTCTTCTTGACAGGCGGCTTGCAGAACTCCTCGGGGATCAGCCGGTCGCCCGTGAACGGGTGATGCTCGAAGACCCCGATCGGCAGCACGGCGAGATCGAGCGGACCGAGGCTCTCGGGCTCCCAACCGTGGGTCTCGTCCATCGCGACGAGAACGCGCTTGCCGTCACCCTCGAACAGGAACGCATGGGCGTTCTCGGCGTCTAACGGGATCGGGGTGATCGTCGTCCCGTCGAGCTCAAACGGCTCGTTCTCCGCAAGGAGGCGGATGCTCACCGTGCCCTGGCGCTCCATGAAGCGGAACTGGTCGGCGAGCCCGTAGTTCTCCTCGAAGTCACGCCACGCCCGCTCCGGGATGTAGACCGGGGTCGTCTCGGCCTCGCGCGGCCACGATCGAAACTCGAAGTTCCGAGACTCCCAGACGCGGCGTCCGGCCGTGTGATCGGGGTGCCAGTGGCTGTAGAGCCCCGCCGCGATGCGCGTCACGCTCGAGCGGTTCAGCTGCTCCTTCGACTCCTCGGGCGTGTCGATCAACACGTCCGGGCCGTGAACGAAGACGCTCGGCCCCGTCCGCGCGTAGGGACGTCCGCGCTCCCGCGCCTCGGCGCAGACGCGGCAGCCGCAGCCGGGCCGCGGGATCGTGACGGCGCCGCCCGACCCGAGGATCTCGACGCGCATCAGACCCCGATGGGGTGCCAGACGGTCTTCAGCTCGAGAAAGGCCGAGATCTCGTAGAGGCTCTGGGCGTCGGGTTTGGCCAGCACCACTCGCTTGACGTTCTCGGCGGCCGCAAGCTCGAGCTCCGTCCGCAGCCCGTCGGCGCCGGTGAGATCGATCGCGTTCACATCCATGTGAGAGGCAAGCCACGGGGCGAGCTCGGCGCGCTTCCCGGTGAGGATGTTGACGGCACCGCCCGGAACGTCGCTCGTGGCGAGCACCTCGGCCAGCTCGACCGCTGCCAGCGGGCTGCGCTCGGATGCAACGGCGACGACCGCATTGCCGCCGACGAGCGCAGGGGCGATCCGCGACACGAGACCGAGAAGCGGCGGCTCCTCCGGCGCGACGATGGCGACGACGCCGGTCGGCTCCGGGATCGTGAAGTTGAAGTACGGGCCCGCGACAGGGTTCGTCGATCCGAGCACCTGCGTGAGCTTGTCGGCGAAACCCGCGTACCAGACCCACCTGTCGATCGCTCGGTGCACCTCGTCGCGCCCCGTCGAGAGCTCGGCGAACTCAGCGGCACGGGCCTCCATCATCTCGGCAATCCGATAGAGCACCTGGCCGCGGTTGTACGCAGTCGCTCCGGCCCACGTCGGCTGGGCGACACGAGCGGCGACGACGGCGTCCCGGACGTCCTTGCGCGATCCGAGCGCGACGTTCTGCCCCTGCGCCTCGTAGGTACGACCGGACTCGGAGCGCGGGAAGGCTCCGCCGATGAACAGCTTGTAGGTCTTCTTGACGGGAAGCCGCGTCATGGGCTCAGGATACGGCCGCGGTCAGATCGAGCGCCATCAGGATGTCGTCGACGTAGGCACCGTCGAGGAGGAACTCGCCACGCTGGACGCCCTCGACCACGAACCCGGCCGACTCGTAGAGCGCGCGGGCAGCCGCGTTTTCGCCGAGGACGCGCAGCGTGAGACGGCGGGCACCCCGCCTGCGCGCCTCGCTCGCAGCAGCCGCGAGCAACGCGCCCCCGACACCTTGACGGCGAGCCGCAGCGTCGACAGCGACGCCGTTGATCGTGAGGACGTGCTCGCTCGCCGCAAGCGGTGTCGCACGCGCGAGCCGCACGTAGCCAACGACGGCCCTCTCGACAAGAGCGACGAGCACGTCGGCGGGCACCGTCTTCAAGTCGAAGAACGTCCACTCGGCCCCGGGCGGCGGTGCAGGGCTCGTCAGGGTCGACCAGGTGGCACGATCAAGCGCGGCGAGGGCATCCTCGTCGGTGACCCGTGCCGGGCGGATCTCAACCGCCAAACGTCTCGGAGGAGTCGAAGTCGAGGTACGCGTCCAGGCCGTGCAGTCCACCCTCGCGACCGAAGCCGGACTCCTTGTAGCCGCCAAACGGGCTCGTCGGGTCGAAGCGGTTGAAGGTGTTCGCCCAGACGACACCGGCGCGAAGCCGCTCGGCCATCCAGAGAATCCGCGAACCCTTCTCCGTCCAGACGCCCGCCGAGAGGCCGTACGGCGTGTTGTTCGCCTTCTCGACGGCCTCCTCGGGCGTGCGAAACGTGAGGACGCTGAGGACCGGCCCGAAGATCTCCTCCTGGGCGATCCGGTAGCTCTGCGCGACGTTCGTGAAGACTGTCGGCGCGAACCAGTACCCCTTCTCCGGCAGGACGCACGGCGGCTGGTAGATCTCGGCGCCCTCGGCGGTGCCGGCCGCAACGAGCTCAGTGATCTTCTCGAGCTGCATCCGCGAGTTGATCGCGCCGACATCGGTGTTCTTGTCGAGCGGGTCGCCGACGCGGAGCGTCGCCATCCGCTGCTTGAGCTTCTCGATCACGGGCTCCGCGATCGACTCCTGGACAAACAGCCGCGAGCCGGCGCAGCAGACATGCCCCTGGTTGAAGTAGATCCCGTTGACGATGCCCTCGACGGCCTGGTCGATCGCGGCGTCGTCGAAGACAATGTTCGCCGCCTTGCCGCCGAGCTCGAGCGTCAGCCGCTTGCCTGTGCCGGCGAGTCGCCGCTGGATCGCCTTGCCGACCTCGGTCGAGCCGGTGAAGGCGATCTTGTCGACGTCGGCATCGACGAGCGCCGCCCCGGTGCGGCCGTCGCCCGTCACGATGTTGACGACTCCGGGCGGTAGCTCCGCCTGCCGGACGACGTCGCAGAAGAGCAGCGCAGTGAGCGGGGTTGTCTCGGCCGGCTTGAGAACGACAGTGTTGCCCGCAGCGAGCGCCGGAGCGAGCTTCCAGGCGAGCATCAGGAGCGGGAAGTTCCACGGGATGATCTGGCCCGCGACGCCGAGAGGACGCGGACGGCGGTTCGGGAACGCGTACTCGAGCTTGTCTGCCCACCCCGCGTAGTAGAAGAAGTGCGCTGAGGCGAGCGGCAGGTCGACATCGCGCGACTCCTTGATCGGCTTGCCGCCGTTCAACGACTCGAGGACGGCGAACTCGCGCGAACGTTCCTGGAGGATCCTGGCGATCCGGAAGAGGTACTTGGCACGCTCGGCGCCGGGCAGCTTCGACCAGGCGGGAAACGCCTCGCGGGCGGCGGCGACGGCGGTCGCGACGTCCTCAACGCCGGCCTGTGCGACCTGGGCGAGCGGCGCCTCGTCGCGTGGCGAGATCGTCGTGAAGAGCTCGCCTGCGCGAGGCTCGACCCACTCGCCGCCGATGTAGAGGCCGTAGCGTTCCTCGAGCCGCACGACGTCGAGCGACTCCGGGGCAGGGGCGTACGTCCAGCCAGCCGGGACGGGTGCTCGATCGTGTCGCTTCTCGACGTCAGTCATTCGTGAAGTAGTCCTTCGACTGGTAGGCGCCCGTCTTCTCCTTGCGCAGCTGCATCAGGATGTCATTGACGAGGGACGACGCACCGATCCGGTAGAGGTCGGGGGTCAGCCAGTCAGCACCGAGCGTCTCGTAGACCTGGACGAGGTACTGGATCGCGTTCTTCGACGTCCGGATGCCGCCCGCCGGCTTCATCCCGACGCGCCGCCCTGTCTCCTCGAAGACGTCACGGATCGCCTCGAGCATGACAAGGTGAACGGGCAACGTCGCGGCACCCGGAAGCTTGCCGGTGGAGGTCTTGATGAAGTCGCCGCCGGCAGCCATTGCAAGGAGCGACGCGCGCCGAACGTTGTCGTACGTCCCTAGCTCCGCAACCTCCAGGATCACCTTGAGGTGCGCCTCGCCGCACGCCTCCTTGACCGCCACGATCTCCTCGTAGACCTCGGCGTACCGCCCGGAGAGGAACGCTCCACGGTCGATCACCATGTCGATCTCGTCGGCACCCATCGCGACGGCCTCCTCAACCTCACGGACCTTGACGCCGAGCGAGGTCTGCCCCGACGGAAACGCGGTCGCAACCGATGCCACCTTCACACCCGACCCTGCCAGGCGGGCCTTCGCAGTAGGAACGAGGCTCGGGTACACGCAGATCGCGGCGACCGACGGGATCGTCCGGTCGGTCGGGTCGGGTCGGATCGCCTTCGAGCAGAGCGCCGACACCTTGCCGGGCGTGTCCGCCCCCTCGAGCGTCGTCAGGTCGCAGCAGCGAAGTGCAAGCTCGAGCGCCCACAGCTTCGACTCCTTCTTGATGCTGCGCTTCGCGAGCTCGGCCGCGCGCGTCTCAACCCCGACCTGGTCGATCGAGCCGACACGTGGCAGCCGCTGCTTCAGCGGAAGCTCGCAACCGGCAGGGAGCAAGGGCAGCTGGGCCACCCGGCGAGTCTAGTCGGCACCCGTTTCTCTTAGCCGCCACGGAGAGTAGGGTCTTAGAAATTCTTGCAACATCACAAAGGGGCAGCGACATGAAGCGGGCAATCGCGATGGTGGTCTTGGCAGTTCTGGGAGCGACGCTCGTCGCCGGCTGCGGTGGGGGCAGCAAGGCAAAGCCGCTCTCGAAGGCCGACTACACGACACAGGTGACGAAGGTGGGGGCAAGCCTCACCACGTCACTCAGCACGCTTGGCTCCGTCACGACCGCCAAGAGCGCCGCAACCGCGCTCGCAAAGGTGCAGACCGACCTCGCTACCGCTGCCGACACGCTCGACTCGATCACGCCGCCCGAGGACGTCAAGACCCAGCACGAGGCGCTCAGCAAGGCCATCCGTGAGTTCTCGACGGAGCTCGGCCCGGTAATCACGAAGCTTCAGGCCGGGAACCTCCAGGCGCTGACAAGCGTGACCTCGCTCAAGGGCGTCAAGGACATCCAGAGCGCAGCAACGGCGATCACGCAGGCCGGCTACAAGATCAACGGCTGAGCCGGGCGCCGTCCCGGCGGGCGAACCACTCCAGGCTCAGAGCCCGAGCCGCTCCAGCATCGTCTCGTTCCGGCGCCACTTCGGCGAGGCTTTGACCTGGATCTGGAGGTAGATCGTGTGGCCAAGGAGCTTCTCGATGCCCGGGCGTGCCCAGCGACCGATCTCGCGCACCATCGAGCCACCCTTGCCGATCATGATCTGCTTCTGGCTCTCCGTCTCGGTGTAGAGCCGCACGTGGACGTGTCGATCGACGATCTCGACGACCTCCGCCGTGAGCGCGTGCGGAACCTCTTCCTTGGTCAGGCGTAGCGCCTGCTCGCGGACGAGCTCGGCGATTCGCGCCTCGAGCGACATGTCCGTGATCTGGCCGGCGGGGTAGTACTGCGGCCCCTCCGGGAGCAGGGAGATGAGGTCGTTACGGAGCTCTTCGACTCCGTCACCGGTCTTCGCGCTGACGGGGTGCACGGCATGGAACGGGCCGAGCGCAGCAGCGGTCTTCATCTGCGTCGCGATGTGCCCCATCTTGAGCCGGTCGATCTTGTTCAGGACGATCACGACCGGAACCCCGAGGCCGAAGACGTGGCGGGCGACGTACTTGTCACCGGTGCCGATCCGCTCCCGCGCGTTCATGACGAGCAGGATGACGTCGAGGTCGTCGGCCATCGTCTCGTTGACGGTCACCTGCATCCGCTCGGTGAGTCGATCGATCGGCTTCTGCCAGCCCGGAAGGTCGACCAGGACGAGCTGAACGTCGTCCTGGTTCCAGACACCCCGGATGCGGTTTCGTGTCGTGTGCGGGATCTGCGAGACGATCGCGATCTTCTCACCGGTGAGCGAGTTCATGAGCGTCGACTTGCCGACGTTCGGCCGTCCGGTGACCGCGACGAAGCCCGACCTCATGAGGGAAGGTTCCAGGTGTCCGGCAGGAGCGCCGCGGGCGTCGTCGTCCGGATGACGCCGTCATCGCCGCGATAGCTCACCTCGGCGATCCTGAACTCGTGCAGCCACTGCCGGCACCCGCCGCAGGGTGAGGCCGTGATGCCGATCGCGGCGAGGTCACCGGGCCGGTAGCCCGCGACGACCGCGGCGACGATCGCGGTCTTCTCGGCACAGACGCCAAGCGGATAGGCCGCGTTCTCGACGTTAACACCCTCGAACTCGCGTCCGTCGTTCGTCCGGACGACGGCGCCGACGAGGTAGTTCGAGTAGGGCGCGTAGGCGCGCACCGCGACCTTGTCGGCCTTCTCGACCAGCGCGCTCATCTGGGGTTCAACGACGTTCGGATATCAGCCACGGTGACAGAAGTGTGATGGGCTGTGCAGAGCGACCGCATCGCTCAGGCACTCAGCTGGAAGATCGCGAGGGCCGTGAGAGCGCCGACGAGCGCGCCGAGGGCGACCTCAACGGCCGAGTGGACGCCCGATTCGACCCGGGTCTGCGCGACGAGCATCGCCATCACAAACGCGATCGTCGAGACGAGAAAGCGGTGATGTGGCCCCGCGCCGTACGTGGCGGCGACCCACGCGGCGAACGCGACGGCCGCATGGCCGCTCGGCAGGCCGCCGCGCAGCGGCGTACCCCGGTGCGTCCAGGCCTTCAGCCACACGACGGCGATCACCGTCAGGGCCAGGGCGATGATCGTCAACGATGCCGGCGCGTCGCGGACGTGGTCGAGGAGTTTCCCGGTCTTGTCGGCTGTCTTGCCCGAGAACACGAGGTACCCGACCGCGACCGCATTCAGCGACGCGATCAGGACGGCGCCGGCTGCGATGTCCTTGGCGAGCTTCGCGAGCGGGTCGAAGGACGTCGTCGCGATGTCGACGGTGCTCTCGATCGCGGTGTTGAGCATCTCCGCGATCAGGACGAACGTGATCGAGATCAGCAGTGCGATTAGCTCGATCTTCGTGACGTTCACGGCGAGCGCGACAACGAGCACGACCGTCGCGACGAGGAAGTGGATGCGCATGTTCCGCTGCGTACGCAGGACGTGAACGACACCCTCGGCCGCGTAGTTGAACGAGTCGAAGATCCCCGGTGCGCGCCGCCCGCTCATACGAGTTCCGACTCGCGCCGCTCCATCTCCTCGCCGTGGTCGTAGCCGAGCAGGTGGAGCAGTCCATGTGTGAGCGGTGCCCGCCAGGCGTCACCGACAACCTGGGGGCAGAGAACGATGTCGCCGAGCGCGCGCGGCAGCCCCTCGGGCAGCTCGTCCTTCCCATCGATCGGGAACGACAGGACGTCGGTCGCCTCGTCGATGCCGAGATGCTCGCGCTTGAGCGTCCGGATCTCCTCCGGGCCGACGAACGCGAGCCCGAGCTCACCCGACTCGATCCCCTCGGCCCGAAGCACGGTGCAGGCAAGCTCGACGGCCGCGGCCTCGTCGACCTCCTCCCCGCTCCTGTTTTCGACCTCGACGCTGAGCATCGTCGTTACCGGCGGCGCAGCGTGCCGGTCTCCTCGGCATGCTCGCGGTAGGCCTCGACGATCTTCTGCACGAGCTTGTGACGGACGACGTCCTGGTGTCCGAAGCGGACAAACGAGATTCCGTCGATGCCCTCGAGGATGTCCTGGACCTGGATCAGACCCGACGCCTGGTCACGCGGCAGGTCGACCTGGGTGACGTCACCGGTGATGACCACCTTCGAGCCGAAACCGAGTCGCGTCAGGAACATCTGCATCTGCTCGGGCGTCGTGTTCTGTGCCTCGTCGAGGATGATGAAGCTGTCGTTGAGCGTCCGCCCACGCATGAAGGCAAGCGGAGCGACCTCGATCGTGCCGCGCTCCATGTAGGTGTTCGCACGTTCGGGGTCGAGCATGTCGAAGAGCGCGTCGAAGAGCGGGCGAAGGTACGGGTCGACCTTGGCCAGCATGTCCCCGGGGAGGAAGCCGAGCCGCTCGCCCGCCTCGACCGCAGGACGCGTGAGGATGATCCGCGCGACCTGCCTGTCGTTCAGCGCGGCAACGGCAAGCGCCATCGCAAGGTAGGTCTTGCCAGTGCCGGCCGGCCCGATCCCGAACGTGATCGTGTCCTTGCGGATTGCATCGACATAGGTCTTCTGGGTGACCGTCTTCGGGGATATCTGCTTGCCACGGTGGCGCCAGACAACCGAATCGAACACCTCGCGCACGTTCAGGTTCGCCTCGATCGCCCCGAGAACTGCGTCGACCGTATGCGCACCGATCTGATGCCCGCCCTCGACAAGCTCGACGAGCTCGACGATGATCCCGCGCGCCGCGTGGATCTGGTCCGCCTCACCCTCCAGCGTCAGCTGGTTCCCGCGCAGGCGAATCGTGCAGTCGAGACGGTCGCGCAGCGTCTCGATCACCCCGTCACCGAGCCCCGCCAGCTCGGCGGCGACAGCGTTCGAGACCTCGAAGACTTCCTGCACGCAGTGAGTGTAGGTCGCGCAGGAGCCGCGACGCCGACGCAGCTCAAACCGGGCGGTTAAATAGGATCACCGAGCCGGTGGCGCTTTCATCCGCCGTCCCAACTGAACGATCGCCCTGGGCCTTTCGGCCTTCCGCGTCCGATCTCTTGGGGCGACATCAACTTACTCGCGCTCCGTGCTCGGTGACAGGAGGGAACCTACGCAGCCGACTGCCGGACCACAAGCCTCCGGCCGAGAAGAAGTTCGCTCCTAGCGAGAAGTTCTAGGCGAGCTTCTCGCGAACGAGCTGGCTCACGGCCGACCCGTCTGCGCGACCGGCGATCTGGGGCATGACGTCGGCCATCACACGGCCGAGGTCAGACATCCCGGTCGCACCGGTCTCGGCGATTGCGTTGTCGACGATCTGCTCGAGCTCATCCTCGGAGAGCGGCTCCGGCATGTACTGCTCGAGAAGCGTGAGCTCCGACTCCTCGAGCGCGGCCTGCTCGGTGCGCCCGGCGTTGTGGAACGCCTCCGCGGCCTCAAGCCGCCGCTTGCGCTCACGCTGGAGCACCTGCAGCTCCTCATCCTCGGTGAGCGGACGCTGGAGATCCTTCTCGGCCGAGCGGAGGCTCGAGAGGATCAGGCGGAGGGCGTCGCGTCGGGCGGCATCGCGCGCAAGCATCGCTTCCTTGACCTCACCTTCGAGCTGCTCGACGAGTGTCACAGGTCGACCGCCACTGTTGAGAAGTCGTGCGAATCGGCGTGGGAATGACGCTGTCCGAGAACATGCCAGTGCAAGTGGAAGACGGTCTGACCTGCGCTACGTCCGATGTTCACCTGCACGTTGTAGTCGATAAGTCCAGCCCCGCGTGCGACATCCGCAACGAACTCGAGCATTCGCTTCGTCTCCCGGGCCGGAAATGCCCCGATCTCGCGGAACGTCTCGACGTGCCGCTCCGGGATGACGAGCAGGTGAACCTCGGCCTGCGGGTTGATGTCCTTGATCGCGACGAACCCCTTTGCGGCAGCGACGTGGTCACCTTCGCGAACGAGTCGGCAGAACAGGCAGTCAGGCTGCGACGGCATGGATCCCCTCCTCGGAGACGGCGTGCGCGCGAACGGGTACGAGATCGCGCACGAGGCGCGGGGGTTCGTCGCCGGCCGCCCGGTCGCGGAAGCACCCGAGGTTGACTCCGGTCGGGATGACGCAGAACGCGCAGGCAAACGAGCAGCCGATCGCACCGCCATCTCCGCACACCGCAGCCGGCATCTTCTCGGCCGGAAGGGCGACGGCCTCGTGGGTGACGCAGCAGGTGCTGAGCACGGCTACATCGGCGCTCTCTCCCACGCCACCCTCGAGGTGGCCGTCGGCCCGCAGGCGGTCTCGGATCTCCTGGACATCGACGTGGGAGACCTTGCACCCGAGGAACCCGACGCTGAAACGGGCCACAGCGGGATGGTACTCGGACGCTCGCCAACGGGACGGTCAGCGGACGCGGTGCCGTGCACGCAGCGCGAGACCCGCAGGCACGACAAGCACACCCGAGGCGATCAGAAACGGTGACCACGCGGCGACGTGGATCACGAGCAGGCCCGCAGCAGCTGCCCCCGCCGCCGCGCCCGCCGCCTCGGCGGTCGTGACCCACGTGAGGGACTCCGCCCCGCTCCCCGGGGCGAGCACGTCGAGAGCCTCGAAGAGTGACACGGTCGCCGGCCCGAACGCAAGCCCGGCAACAACGAGGAGCCCTGCGAGGACGGCTGGCGTGCGTGCGAGACCGACCGGCGCGAGCAACACGCCGAGTGCGAGCACGGCACCGAGGTAGCGGTCGATCACGGGGAGCCGCCACTGGCGACTCCCGAACCAGAGGGCGCCCGCCACGCTCCCGAAGGCGAAGGCGGCAAGCAGCGGGCCGGCGAGCGCCTCGTCGCCCGAGCGCCCGGCGATCGTCGGAACGGCAACCTGGACGAGCCCCTCCGCGACGCCGACTGTGACCGAAACGACAAGCAGCATGAGCAGCGGGAGGTTTCCACGGAGTCTCGGCATCGGTTCCGGCCGGGCCGAAGCGGCCGCCGAGGACGCCGAGGGGACAGAGAGCGCGGCGCTGAGCGGTGCCGCCGCTGCGCAGACGAGAGCCGGCACCCACCCGGCAACGACGAACAGGAGCCCCGCGACCGCCGGCCCGATGACCATGCCGGCGTCACTCAGGAGCGACGTGAACGCATACCCACGTCGAAGCAGCTCCGGCTCGACCGCCTGAGGCCAGACCGAGCGAGCCGACGCGAAGAGCGGCGGGGCGCTTGCCCCGGCAAGGCCGGCGAGCGCGACGAACACCCATGGGCGGGAGGTCACCTCCGACGCGACAGCGATCGCAACGATCGACGCGGCATAGCCGGAGGCCAGGATCGGGAGCCAGCGCCTCGCTCCAAGCCGGTCAACGACACGTCCGCGGGCAGGAGCCGAGAGACCGGCCGTGAGCGAGAATGCGGCGACCGCGAGCCCCGCAGCCGGGTATGAGAGCGTCGCGTGCTGGACGATCAGCAGGACGGTCAGGCCGAGCATGCCGTACGAGAGGCACGCGGCCGAGAGCGCATAGATCAGGCGCCGCGCGGGCGGGCGGCGAAAGAGCGTCGCGTAGCTCGCGGTCACCGACCGTCGGCGACGAAGAGGTCGGCGGCCCACCCGTCGAGCTCGCGCCGATCCAGATGCGTGAAGCCCTCGAGCGCAGGCCGGCTCCCGACCGGGTACCCGGAGGTGATGACGCGGGTCGCGCTGATGCGTCCGCCAAGCTCCTCGACGGCTGCGAGAGCGATGTTTGCCAGGACGAGGTCTGCGGCCGGCAGCGACTGGGTGAGCGCGTCGAGCTCGCAGGCCTCAACCTCGACCCCGTTCGCCTCGGCGTTCTCGCGCGTCGCGTCGATCGCGGCTGTCGCGTTGTCGACCCCGATCACCGGGGAGAAGCCGAGCTTCGCTGCTGCGATCGAGAGGACGCCCGAGCCGCAGCCGACGTCGAGCACGGCGCACGGGCCCTCCTCCAGCAGAAAGCCGAGGCAGAGCCGGGTCGTCGCGTGCGCGCCCGTGCCGAACGCGCCACCCGGGTCGATGACCACGACGACGCCGTCGCCGGGCTGCTCCTCCCACGGCGGCCCGATCCAGAGCGGCCCGACGCGGACCGGGCGGTGGAACTCCCGCCAGCGCGTCTCCCAGTCGGACGCGACCTCGGTTACGGAAGCCTCAGGAAACGCGGCGCGAACACGTTCGGCCGCCTCGCCGTAGGCGGCGAGCACAACGGAGGTATCGGTCTCGGCGTCCTCAAACCCGTCGGGGGAAAGCTCGATGAACCGTGCGCGAAGCTCCTCGGCCGACTCAAGAGGCGCAGTGACAGCGGCGCGGATCAGCGGAACGCGCTCTTGAGCTTGTCGAAGAAGCCCTCGTCGGCGCGATAGGTCTCCTCGTCGCTGCCCTTCTCGAACTCGTCGAGGAGCCGCCGCTGCTCATCTGAGAGCCGTCGCGGAACGAGGACGTTCACGAGCACGCGGTGATCGCCGCGGCCGAAGCCCTGGAGGACGGGCATTCCGCGGCCGCGCAGCACCCGGACGTGGCCGGGCTGCGTTCCCGCGTCGACCTCGATCTCGACGGGCCCGTCGAGGCTCTCGATCGAGACCGTCGCACCGAGCGAGGCCTGCACGATCGTCAGATCGAGCTGGGAGAAGATGTCGTCGCCCTCGCGCACGAACCGCTCGTCGGGCGTCACGCGAACCTGCACGTAGACGTCGCCGGCCTGCCCGCCCGGAGCGCCCGAGTGGCCTTCGCCCGAAATGCGGATCCGCTGACCGTCGTGGATCCCGGCCGGGATCTCGACCTCGAGCTTGCGCTCCTCGAGCGTGCGCCCGGCGCCGGCACAGGTGGAGCAGTGGTGCTCGACGATGCGCCCTGAGCCCCCGCACTGGTTGCAGGCGGCGGTTCGGACGAACTCCCCGAAGACGCTGCGGGAGACCTGCTGGAGCCTCCCAGCGCCGCCACAGCGGTCGCAGGTGTGGGTGGCCGTGCCCGGCTCGACACCGTCGCCGCCGCAGGTCTTGCACGGTACGGCGGTCTCGATCGGCACGGTCACGGCGATACCGGTGGCCGCCCCGGTGAGGTCGATCCGGATCTCGGCCGCGACATCGCCACCTCGGGCCGCGCGGGCCGCGCCGCCGAAGAGATCGTCGCCGAAGAACGCGGAGAAAAGGTCGCCGAGGTTCCCGAGGTCGGAGTGCCTTGGTGTATAGCCGCCCGACTTCAGGCCGGCGTGGCCGTAGCGGTCGTACAGCTGGCGCGTCTCGGCGTTCGTGAGCACCTCGTAGGCCTCCGAGATCTCACGGAAGCGCACCTCGGCGTCGGGCTCCTCGGAGACGTCCGGGTGGAGCTTGCGCGCGAGCTTGCGGAAGGCCTTCTTGATCTCCCCCTCGTCGGCCTCACGGCTGACCTCAAGGAGCTCGTAGTAGTCGTGCTGCGTCGTCATCGCGAGGTCAATGGTGCCAGTCAGCCTTCGTCAGTCGTCCTGGTAGACGTCTTCGACGAAGCGGGAGAGCTCATGGGCGGCCGAGCGAACCGTGTGAAGAGCCTTCTCGTAGTCCATCCGGAGCGGCCCGAGGAGGCTCACCGTGCCGAGCGGCTGGTTGACGTACCCGTAGGTCGCACCGACGAGGGCGAGGTCGTGTAGACCCGACGGCTGGAGGTCGTCGCCCACCCGCACAAACGGGCGGCGCAGGCCGAGCGACTCGCCGAGCACGTCGAGGAGCGCAGCTCGCTTCTCGAGCGCCTCGATCAGACTCCGGTAGGCGCCGATCTCCTCGACGCGGAGATCGTCGAGCAGGCCGGCAGCTCCACCGACGAAGAGCTGGCGGTCGTCCTCGACCACGTCGAACGTGCCGCGGATCGTTGCGAGGAACGCCCGCTCCGAGGCGCCGAGCCCCGGCTCGTCGAGCGCGCGGGCGAGATGCCGCGACCGCAGTCGGAGCCCGACCACGCGCTCGCGCAGATACTCGGCGGCCCAGCCGACAAGCCCGGTGTCGACCGGCCCCGTAAACGCGTGACGTTGCTTTGCAACGGCCCCCGTCGACGTGATCACAACGACAACGATCACGTTTGCCTGAAGCTGCAGCACGTCGACGTGATGGACAGTGGCCGTCTCGAGCGGCGGCGCGGAGACGAGCGCAAAGAGCCGGGTCACCTGGGAGAGCATCTCGGTCGTCACCTGGAGCGCCTCCTCGATCTCGGCGCGCGCGTTCTCGATCCCGAGTGGAAACTCGGCGGGCCGCGACTCGGGCCGTGCCAGTAGGCCGTCGACGTAGACGCGGTAGCCGGCCTCGGTCGGAACGCGCCCGGCGGAGGTGTGCGGGTGCGTGAGCAGGCCGAGGCGTTCGAGCTCGGCCAGCTCGGCACGAACGGTGGATGACGACACCTCGACGCCGGGTCGCTCCACGAGCGCCTTCGAACCCACCGGCTGCCCGGTGGCGACGTAGTCCTCGACGACGCGGCGGAGGATGTCGTGCTGCCTCTCGGACAGCTGCGCGCTCATCTCGCCCGCATCGTAGGCGACCGGCGGAGGCGCGCGGTGCGCGTCAGGCGAGGAGCGACGCGGTGACGGCGTCGCCGATCGACCGTCCTCGCGCCGTCAGCGAGATCCCGGCCGCGTCGCGTGCAACAAGGCCGCGCTCCTCCAGGCGGTGCAGCTCTGCGACATCGACGATGCGTTCGATCTCGTCCGTGGGGATCGGCTCGTCGAGCCGCAGGCCGAGCATCACCCGCTCGGTGTCGCGCATCTCGTTACTCAGCTCCTCGACCTCACGCGGTGGGCGCTCGCCGCCCGCGAGCGCCCGGACGTACCCGGCAAGCGAAGGGGCGTTGCGCCAGCGTCGGCCGTCGATCGTGCTGACCGCCCCGATCCCGACGCCGAGGTAGTCGCGCACCTGCCAGTACCCGAGGTTGTGGTGAGCCCTCAGGTCGCGCGTACGGGCGCCGTCCTGCTCGGGCGACCGGCAGAAGTTGGCCGTCTCGTACCAGCGAAACCCGGCGCCGGTGAGCGTCGAGACGACGATCTCGAAATACGTCTCCATCAACTCGTGCTGGCGTTCGAGCTCCTTGCCGTGCGCGTGCGTGAAACGCGTTCCGGGCTTCGCCTCGAGCTCGTAGGCCGAGAGGTGCTCCGGTACGAGCATGAGCGCCTGCGCGAGGTCGTCAAGGAGGTCGTCGCGGCTCTGTCCGGGGATGCCGTAGATCAGATCAAGCGAGATGTTGTCGAAGCCTGCGTCACGCAGGACGCGCACGGCGTGCCGCACGTCGTCGGGCGTCGCGGTTCGGTCGAGCACCTCGAGCAGGCGGGGCTGGAACGTCTGGGCGCCGAGCGAGACGCGGTTGATCCCACCCTCTCGCAGGAGCGCCGCCAGCTCGGGGGTGACGGTCTCCGGGTTGGCCTCGACCGTCACCTCCCGGGCGGGCGGAAGTGCTGCAAGCAGACGCTTGAGGGCGGCCGGCTCGGTGAATGTCGGCGTCCCGCCGCCGAGGAAGATCGTGTCGAGGTCGGGCGCGAGCGTGCCCCGCTCGAGCTCGAGCTCCGTGAGTAGCGCCTCGACGAACGGCCCGTGGTCGTCACGGCGGCCCACCGCGGTGACGAAGTCGCAGTAGCCGCAACGGTGAGCACAGAAAGGCACGTGCAGGTAGAGGTGCCGTGCGGTGCCGCTCACTTCTTGCCGTAGTCGTTCAGGTTCAGGACCGCCAGGAATGCCTCCTGCGGAACCTCGACCCCACCGACGCGCTTCATCCGCTTCTTGCCTTCCTTCTGCTTCTCAAGGAGCTTGCGCTTGCGGCTGATGTCGCCGCCGTAACACTTGGCCGTCACGTCCTTGCGGCGCGCCTTGACCGTCTCACGCGCGATCACGCGGGTGCCGATCGCAGCCTGGATCGGAACGTCGAACATCTGGCGCGGGATCTCCTCGCGGAGCTTCTCAACGAGCATCCGGCCGCGGTCGTAGGCGAACTCACGGTGGATGACGAGCGAGAGCGCGTCGACGGGATCTCCACCGACGAGGATGTCGACTCGCACGAGCGTTCCCGGCCGGAAGCCGACGTAGTCGTAGTCGAAGCTCGCGTACCCGCGTGTCCGCGACTTGAGCGCGTCGTAGAAGTCGAGGACGATCTCTGCAAGCGGCATCTCGAAGGTCAGGTGCGCGCGATCCTCAGCGAGGTACTCCATGTTGTCGAAGCGCCCGCGCCGGTCGGAGCAGAGCTCCATCACGGTGCCCACGAACTCCTTCGGAACGATCACGGAGGCCTTGATGTACGGCTCCTCGACCTCGTCGATCGCATCCGGCATGTCGGACGGCGTGTGTACCTCTTTCCACGTCGGGCTGTTCTGGGCGCGCACCCGGTAGGCGACGGTGGGCGCGGTCACGATCAGGTCAAGGTCGAACTCGCGCTCGAGGCGCTCGCGCACGATCTCCATGTGGAGCAGCCCCAGGAACCCCGAGCGAAAGCCGAACCCGAGCGCCTGTGACGTCTCCGGCTCGTAGAAGAGCGCCGCGTCGTTCAGCTTCAGCTTCTCGAGCGCGTCACGCAGCTCGGGGTACTGGTCGGCGTCCGTCGGGAAGAGACCCGCGAAGACCATCGGCTTGACTTCCTTGTAGCCCGGAAGCGGTTCGTTTGCGGGCTTGGAGTCGGAGGTGAGCGTGTCGCCGACGCGCAACTCGGAGACGTCCTTGAGCCCGGTGATGACGTACCCGACCTCGCCGGCCACGAGCGCCTCGAGCGGACGCATGACGGGGTTCATCGCCCCGATCTCCTGCGCCTCGAACCGGGTTCCGAGCGCCATCGCACGGAGCTGGTCGCGAGGCTTGAACGCCCCGTCGATCACCCGGACGAAGGCGACGACGCCGCGATACTGGTCGTAGGACGAGTCGAAGATGAGCGCCCGCGCGGGTGCGTCGGGGTCGCCGACCGGCGGCGGGATGCGCTCGATGATCGCGTCGAGCACGTCCTCGACCCCGAGGCCCGTCTTGGCGGAGATCCGCAGCACGCGGGCGGGGTCCTCGCCGATCAGCTCGGCGACCTGCTGCGAGGCGCCGTCGGGATCGGCAGACGGGAGATCGATCTTGTTCACGAGCGGGACGATCTCGAGGTCATTCTCGATCGCGAGGTACGCATTGGCGAGTGTCTGGGCCTCGATACCCTGCGCCGCATCGACGACGAGGAGAGCTCCCTCACATGCCTGGAGCGACCGCGAGACCTCGTAGGTGAAGTCGACATGGCCCGGCGTGTCGATCAGGTTGAGCTGGTGGCCCTTCCAGGTGACCCGGACGGCCTGCGCCTTGATCGTGATGCCGCGCTCGCGCTCGAGATCCATCGAGTCGAGGATCTGCGCACGCATCTCGCGCTTCGAGACGGCGTGGGTGAGCTCGAGAATGCGGTCGGCGAGCGTCGACTTGCCGTGGTCGATGTGCGCGATGATCGAGAAGTTGCGGATGTGTTGCTGGTCCACGGGTCTCCGGCGATCGTAGCCGCCGGAGGATTTGCTCCCGGAGCGTGACACCCGCGGCCTTGCGGTCGGTGCCCTAGGTCAGGCGGAGGCTTTGAGCAGCGCGGACTGCAGCGAGAGCCGGAACGCGTCGCTCGTGTTGGTCGCGCCGGAGACGAGCTGGATGTTCGCACTCTGCGCTGCCAGAAACTCCTGCCGAAGCTGCGGGAGCGACTGCGACATGATGTATTGCGAACGGCTCGTGTGGTACGAGTAGCTCCCGCCGAGGTCGGTGAAGTGGCGGGATACAACCGTCTTGCCGCCGACGGTGGTCGTCGTCGTCGCGACGGTCAAGATCACCTGGACGGCACCCCAGCGGTCGGCCTCGTAGCTCGCACCGCCGACCTTCTTGGTCACGACCTTCTTCGTCGTCTTCTGCGTCGTCTGAGCTGCGGCGACGCCGTTTGCAACCGGCAGGGCGAGCGTCAGAGTGGTCAGAAGGATCGTGATCGGCTTTCGCATCGTGTTCGGAGTGTGCGGACGCGAGATGAACGGACGATTAGAACGAGGTCGCCGATCATGAAACGTTCCTTAGAAAGTTGGGCGGCGCGTTCACCTGTTGCAGCTGCGGCAGCGCCGCCGAACGGACGTGACGATGATCGAGGCATTGGCTCGAATGCGAAAGACTCTCGAACCGATTGGGATTCTCTCGTACTCACGCGGCGTAAGCGCCTCCCCGTCGCATGCGGGTTTTCCGGTGCGGTTTCAGCCGCGCGCGAGGCGGCGGCGGAGGGAGAGGAGCACGTCGATCTCCCGCACGCGAAGCCTCCGGCATGCCGCCACGTAGACCGCCCCGGCCGCCGCGAGCGCGACCCCGAGCGACGCTGCCTGCCCGAGGAACGATCGGCCGACGATCGAGTCAAGCGGAGCCCAGATCGCGTACGCCGTCCCCGCGACGGCCACTGAAGCGCCGGCGATCCGGGCTGTGGCCGCTGCTGTCTGCGCGCCGTCAATTCCGCCGATTCGTCGTCGCATGAGCACGAGCAGGGCTGCCGTACCGGCGATGTTCACGACCGCGGTCGAGAGCGGAATCCCCCACGTCCCGAGGCGGTAGAAGACCAGGTCGAGCACAGCGTTCAGGAAGAGGTTCGCGAGCGCGACGGCGGTCGGGAGCCAGTTTGACTGGAGGCTGAAGAACGCGCGGTTCAGCAACAGCATCGCGCCGTTGAAGACGAGCCCGGCGCTGAACGCGGCGAGGCAGGCCGCGACGACGGGCGTCTGCGCGGGGTGGAACGCGCCGCGCTGGTAGAGAAGGCGCACGATCGGATCCGCGAGCACCGCGCTGACGGCGGCCGCAGGGATGAGCAGGAACGCGATCTGGCGCAGCCCCCGCCCGACGGTCTCGCGGAAGCCATCTAGGTCGCCGCGGGCGGCGAGCCGTGAGAGCGACGGGAAGAGCACGGTCGCGATCGCAACCGAGAACATCCCCTGCGGGAGCATGTAGATCAGGAACGCCTTCTGGATCGCCGTCGGCGCGAGATCGCCGTCGATCAGGCGTGAGGCAAAGAACGTGTCGATCACCGCGTTCACGTTGATCAGGCCAAGCCCGAGGGTGACCGGAATCATCAGCTTGAAGGTGCGCTTGACGTACGGGTCACGCCAGTCGAGCACGATCCGGAGACGTTCCTCGCCCCTGTCGAGGCCACGCAGCCATGGCATCGGCAGGAACACCTGGATCACCGTTGCAGCGAGGATCGCGAACGCGTAGACGTAGAGCTTGTCGCTTGAGGTTCCCGCCTGCGGGACGCCGATCACGAGTCCCGCGATGATCGCGAGGTTCCAGAAGACCGGTGAGAGCGCAGGGACGGTGAAGTGGTCGTAGGTGTTGAGGATTCCGACGACGATGCCCGAGACGCCGAGCAGCGCGACGATCGGGAACAGCACGCGCGAGAGCCCGGTTGCGAGGGAGCTGTCGTGGCCGGGGTTCCCGAAGAGGCCGATGAGCCACGGGGCGACGAGCACGTAGAGGGCCGTCAACGCCGTCAGCCCGAGCAGCATCAGCCAGAAAAGGCTCGATGCGACGCGCCACGCGCGCTTGCGGTCGCCCTTCTCGATCAGATCGCTGAAGACCGGCACGAACGCGGATGAAAGCGCCGCATCGGCGACGAGCGCCCGAACGAGGTTCGGGATCTGGAACGCAACGGTGAACGCGTTGATCCGGCCGGCAGCACCGAAGTAGTACGAGGCGACCATCTCGCGGATGAGCCCGAGCACGCGCGAGAGTGCGGTAGCGGCCGAGAAGATCGCGGTCGAGACGGCGAGGCGCCGCGGCTGGCCGTACTCGCGAACCGAGACGGCCTCGACGGTCGGCTCGTCGGCCGAGTCGGTGGCTGGTCGCCGCGCGACCGTCTCACCCGGGCGCCCGCGGCCCTCGGCGCGGCGACGCCCGTTCCGTGCGGCGAGCCGGGCCTCGCGCTCGCGGGCTGCCTGATCGTCGTCCACCGGTGGAGCATAGGGAGGAAGGGCGTCGGCGCGGCTCGCGCATGCTAGGATCGTCCGGCCTGGAAGTACGGGCACATCTCACCATGGCAAACATCAAGCAGCAGAAGAAGCGCATCCGGACGGCCGCTGAAGAGCGGATCGAGAACCTGCGCTATCGCTCGACCATCAAGACGCTCACCAAGCGGCTTCAGACCGCAGTTGATGAGGGCGACGCCGACGCGGTCGCAAGCGAGCATCGCTCACTTGCCCAGTTGATCGACCGCGCCGTCACACGCGGTGCGCTGCATCGCAACACGGCTGCCCGCAAGAAGTCGCAGGCCGCTCGTCTCGCCTCCACCAAGGCCTAGTCGGCCCCACGCCTCGTCGGCGCTCGCGCGCTGCAGGCTCAGGCTCGTGCCGTCGCGCGCGGCCGGGTGATGTCGATCAGCGCGCGTTCCAGCTCGAGGTCGTTTGGCAGGCGCGAGCCGCCCTTCAGCGCGAAGTCGAGGCGCGACAGCCTCACGGTGACGTCACGGAGCTCGTCGATGCTGTAGTTGCGTGACTGCGCGTAGAGCTTCCCCGTGTAGTACGGGTGCTGCTTGAGCTGCGACGCGGCGTCCTTGGCCGACACGCCTTTCGCCTCGAGAGCCTGGCACGTTCGGATGCGAGCGACGTGGCTTGTGAGGATGCCGACGATCTTCGGGATCGTCTTCGAGCGGGGATCCCCCGTGCGTTCGAGCAGCGCCTCGGAGGCCCGCAGCACCGCGTGGATGTCGCGAGCGCCCCAGGCGTCGGTGAGTGCGAAGTTGGTCGTGCCGGCGCGTGCTGGAACTAGGAGCTCGACGTCGTGCGCGGTGATCCGCTGGCCTGCAGCCCACGTTGCGAGCTTGTCGATCTCGGCCGAGAGCTCGTAGAGGTCTTCGCCGAGCAGCTCGATCAGGGCGCGACACGCCTCGGACTCGGCAGTCGTGCCCTGGAGCTGGAACTGCTCCGAGATCCACTTCTGAAGCCCCTTCTGCGGAACGTCCCAGAGGAGCAGCTCGCCCTTCCCTGCGACGGCCTTGGCGAGCGGTGCGTCCTTCTTCATCTCGTCGCCGACCAGGGCAAGCGTGGTCGCCGGTGCGGGAGCCTTGAGGTAGACCGCGATCGCCTTGGCGTCGTCGGCCTTCCAGCGTTCGACGCCGTCGATCACGATCAGGCGTCCGTCGGTTGCGAAGAGGCCGAGGGCGTTGCAGGCCGCCACGACGTCCTCGCCGGAGAGGTCGGCTGCGGCGTGGCTCTCGACAGCGTCGAAGGCGAAGCGGTTACGGAGCCGATCGATGGCACGGTCGATCTTGGGCCGGTCGGTGCCGGCGAGGAGGTACACCGGTTTCAGCTCGTCCGCCATCGCCGCCAAGCATAGGCCGTGAGGAGGAGGACGCCCTCCACCCCTGCGAGCGCGCGCGTTGTCGCGATCGAGGCGAACGGCAGCGAGCCGATGACACGCGCGCAGAGCGCGATGTACTCGGCGACCCCGCCATTGAGCCAGGCGACGAACGTCGCGGCGGCAGGCGAGATCGGGTCGAGCGCGGCCGTCAGAAATGCGAGCCCGAGCAGCACCGGCATCGCCGGCTCGGCGAGCGCGTTCGCCGGCACGCCAAGGAGCGGCAGGTACCCGAACTGCAGCCAGACGATCGGGGCGGTCACGAGCCCACAGCCGGCCGAGACGGCAACCCCTAGGCGCAACGATCTCGGAAGCGGCACGGGCGCAAGTCCTGACTCGAGCCGCGGCACGACGGTGAAGATCGCGGCGACCGCGGCAAATGAGAGCTGGAAGCCGGGGTCATACACGGTGTACGGGTTCCAGGCGAGCAGCACGGTCGCGGCGACGATCAGGGCATACCAGGCGTCGCGCAGCCGGCCGGTCAGCCAGGCAAGCGAGGTGAGCGCTCCGGCGACGCCCGCCCGGATCACCGACGGCTGCGGTCCAACCGCGAGCACGTACCCGAGGATCCCGGCAAGAGCTGCGACCTCGCCGGCGATGCGGCCGAGCCCGGTGAGCCAGGCTAGGAGCAGCGCGCCGCCCGCGAGCAGCACGACGTTCTGGCCGGAGACAGCCAGCAGGTGGTAGAGCCCGGAGGCCTGAAAGTCATCTCGTAGCGCTGTCGGTATGGCCGCGTCGTCTCCGAGCACGATCCCTTCGAGCACCGCTCGCCGCTCGCCGCCGAGTCCAGGGGCGATCGACCCGGCGAGGCCGCGGTGGAGGTGGTCAGCGAACCCGCCAAGCCCGCCGCGTTGCCCAACCTGGTGCCAGGTCTCGACCCGGAGCACCACGTGGACGCCGTGGCGACGCAGCCACGTTCGCTCGTCGAACCCCCGCAGCGGCCCGTTCGGCTCGGTGACGATGGCCAGCCCCTCGATCACCGCACCGAGCGGCGGTGCGCGCCCAGGCGGCAGCTCGAGCGCAACCGGCTCGCGGCTTCGCTCGCCTCCTATCGTCTCGGCCTCCCCGCGTGCGGTGATGCCGTAACGGCCTATCTTTGGCGCCGCCGTCACCGTCGCGGTCACCTGCCCGGCGTGTCCGACCCAGCTTGCGAGCGGGCTTCGGTCGAGCGCGGCGAGGCGCGCTCCTCCCCACCACCACCCGACCGACGCGAGTAGCGCAACGCCGAGCAGGAACCGCTTGGTTCCCTCCTCCGCGACCACGGCGGCCACCGCAAACACGGCCGTCGCCGCCAACGCGACAGCCCCAGGGCGACCAACGTTGGCGAGCGCGATCCCAACACACAGGGCGGACGCCAGAAGATGAGCGGGACGCTGCGGGAGCCTCACGGCACGACGAGCCCCTTCAGGTTCGCGACGCGCGAGGGGCCGATCCCGGGGATCGCATCGAGGTCGTCGGTCGAGCGAAATGGGCCGTGCGCCAGCCGATAGTCGACGATCTTCTGCGCGGTCACCGGGCCGATGCCCGGCAGCGCGTCGAGCTGCTCGGCGGTCGCCGAGTTGAGGTCGACCGGGGCGCCAGATGCCGCGCCGACCGCGGCGCCGGGGGCGGAGGCGCCGCGCGCGGGAACGACCACCTGTTCCCCATCTGCGAGCGGTGCGGCGAGGTTGACGAGCGCGGCGTCGGCCTTCGCCGTTACCCCGCCTGCCCGGTGAAGCGCATCGGCGACCCGCGAGCCCGCCGCAAGGCGGTAGAGGCCGGGCCGCCGCACTGCGCCTGCGACATCGACGACGAGCGCGGCCGAGGGCGTGGGCGCGGCAAGCGGCGACCCGACCGTCGCGGCCACCACCGGAGGCGCGGCCCCAGGCTGCGAGACGAAGCGCGACCCGAGCACCACCACCGCGAGCGCAGCAGCCGCGAGCAGCAGCGCCCGGTTGCGCGTGAGCGTGAAGACAGGCATCCCACGAGCCTGCCGCGCAACGTGTGCCGTGTCTGTACCGGCTCTGAGCCGGGTGTGTGACGCCGCGGGCGGGCCAAGGCCCGGCCGGGCTCAGACGACGAAGTTGACGAGCTTGTCGGGCACGGAGAACACCTTGCGGAGCTCCTTGCCCTCGAGGTGCGCCGCGACCTTCTCCGACGCACGCGCCAGCGCGACGAGCTCGACCTCGGGCAGCCCGGCCGCGACCGGGAAGCGGTCACGAACCTTGCCGTTGACCTGGACGACGAGCTCGACCGTGTCGCGGACGAGCTGCGACTGGTCGGCGACCGGCC
Source organism: Actinomycetes bacterium (assembly GCA_037142875.1). Lineage (GTDB taxonomy): Bacteria > Actinomycetota > Thermoleophilia > Gaiellales > Gaiellaceae > PALSA-600. The sequence continues at coordinate 46,329 of JBAWZV010000008.1, forward strand.
ACGGCTCAGCCCAGAGGCGTCCGTGCCCGAGCTTCTCCCACAGCTCCTCCGCCGCGTGCGGCGCGTAGGGCTGGATCAGGGAGACGGCGGTCTCGACGGCAAAACGCGACGCGGGATCGCCCGACCCGGCGGAGATCGCATTCACGAGCTCCATCACGGCCGCGACGGGCGTGTTGAAGACGAACCGCCGCTCGATGTCGTCGGTGACCTTGGCGATCGTCTCGTGCGCCTTGCGGGCGAGCGGCGTTCCGGTCGTCACGCCGGTCGGGGCCAGCTCGAGCTCCTCGTGCACGACCCGCCAGAGCCGCTGCAGGAACCGGGAGGTGCCGTCGACACCGGTGTCCTGCCACTCCTTGTCCTGGTCGGCCGGGCCCATGAAGAGGATGTAGAGCCGCAGCGCGTCGGCGCCGTAGCGCTCGATCAGCTCGTCGGGTGAGACGACGTTGCCCTTCGACTTCGACATCTTGGCGCCGTAGCGGTAGATCATCCCCTGGTTGAAGAGCCGCGCAAACGGCTCCTTGAAGCCGACGAGCCCGATGTCGTAGAGCGCCTTGGTGAAGAAGCGCGCGTACATGAGGTGCAGGATTGCGTGCTCGATCCCGCCGATGTACTGGTTGACCGGCAGCCAGAAGTCGACGGTGTCGCGGTCGAATGGCGCCTCGGCGTTCTGCGGGTCGGTGTAGCGCAGGAAGTACCAGGACGAGTCGACGAACGTGTCCATCGTGTCGGTCTCGCGCCGGGCGGCAGCACCGCAGGCCGGGCAGGTCGTCGCGACCCAGTCCTCGGCGGCGGCAAGCGGTGAGCGGCCCTTCGGCAGGTAGTCCTCGATCTCGGGGAGGATCACCGGCAGGTCGGCCTCGGGCACCGGCACGACGCCGCAGCTCTCGCAGTGGATGATCGGGATCGGGCAGCCCCAGTAGCGCTGGCGGGAGAGCAGCCAGTCACGCAGGCGGTAGTTGACAGCCTCCTTGCCGAGCCCGCGGTCGGCGAGCGACTCCACGATCGCCTTCTTCGCCTGCGGCGAGGGCAGCCCGCTGAACTGCGCCGAGTTGACGATCAGGTCGTCGTCGGCGTGCGAGACGTAGACGGCGCCTTCCTCGACCTCGCCCTCGGCGGGTGCGACGACCTGGACGACGGGAAGGTCGAAGGCCTGCGCGAACGCGAAGTCGCGCTCGTCGTGTGCCGGCACCGCCATGATCGCGCCTGTCCCGTAGTCCATCAGGACGTAGTCGGCGACCCAGATCGGGATGCGCGTGTCGTTCACCGGATTGACGGCGTAGAAGCCGGTGAACACCCCGGTCTTCTCCTCGTTGGCGGCGCGCTCCTCGCTCTTCTTTGCCGTTGCGCGTCGCACGTAGGCGCGGAGCCCGGCGGGGCTGTCGAGGCGCTCCGCGAACCGCTCGACGAGCGGATGCTCTGGAGCGAGGACGAAGAACGTGGCACCGAAGAGCGTGTCCGGCCGCGTCGTGAAGACCGGCACGTCCTCGTCGAACTCCTCGATCCGGAACAGGATCTCGCCGCCCTCGGAGCGGCCGATCCAGTTGCGCTGCATCGTCAGGACGCGCTCGGGCCACGACTCGAGCAGCGACATGTCGTCGAGCAGCCGGTCGGCGTACGCGGTGATCTTGAACATCCACTGCTCGAGCTTGCGCGACTCGACCTCGGCGCCGCACCGCTCGCAGTTGCCGTCGACGACCTGCTCGTTTGCGAGCACCGTCTGGTCGTTCGGGCACCACTTGACCGGCGCGTTCTTCCGGTAGGCGAGCCCGGCGTCGTAGAGCTTCAGGAAGAGCCATTGCGTCCAGCGGTAGTACTCGGGCTCGTGTGTCGAGACCTCGCGGGTCCAGTCGATCGACCAACCCATCCGCTTGATCTGCCGCCGGATCGCGGCGATGTTGCGCTCGGTCACCTGGCGCGGGTGGCCGCCCTCGCGGATCGCGGCGTTCTCGGCAGGCAGGCCGAAGGCGTCGTACCCCATCGGCCGCAGAATGTGGTGGCCCGTGCGGCGCCGGACGTGCGAGACGACGTCGCCGAGGGTGTAGTTGAGGACGTGCCCCATGTGGAGCTCACCCGAGGGGTAGGGGAGCATCTCGAGCACGTAGGCCTTGCTCGCGTCGGGTGCGCTCGGGTCGGCCGGGTTCGGCGTGACGAAGGCGTCGGCCTCGTCCCAGACCCGCTGCCACTTCTGCTCGATTGCTTGAGGCTCGTATGCGTCCATCGTTTCCGTCCCTAGATACGAAAAAGCCTCCCGATTTCGAGAGGCCGAGGGAAGCTGCCGCGGCGGCGCCGCGTTCGCTTCCTTGCTTACGTAAGAAGCACGTTCACTGCGGCGCAGTGTAGCGCGGTCGTAGGCAGAATCGACGGGATGCTCCCGCTCTTTCCCTCCACCGCCCGCATCGACGGCTCCGCGCTGACGATCGGCCGCGTCACGGCAGCCGATCTCATCGCAGCGCACGGAAGCCCGCTCGTCGTCTACGACGAGGCGACGATCAGGGCGGCGGCACGTGCCTACCGCGAGGCGGCACCCGACGCGTTGATCGCGTACGGGACGAAGGCGTTTCCGAACCTGGCGATCCTGCGGCTCCTTGCCGAGGAGGGCATCGGGGCCGATGTCTCGACGCTCGGTGAGATGCGATTTGCCCGCGAGGCCGGGATCGCCGGCGACCGGATCGTCGTGCACGGAAACAACAAGACCGACGCGGAGCTCGCGACGGCTGCCCGCGAGGGTGCGCTCGTCGTCGTCGACTCACTCGAGGAGATCGAGCGCGCCGAGACCGCCGGAGTGACGCGCACGCTGGTGCGGTTCACCCCGGGGATCGATGCCGACACCCACGAGGCGATTCGCACCGCGCACCACGGCTCGAAGTTCGGCCTGCCGGCCCACGACACGATCGAGGCGCTTCGCCGCTCGCCCGGGATCGAAGGGCTTCACGTCCATGTCGGCTCGCAGCTCCTCGACCTCGCAGACGCGCTGATGGCCGTCGACTTCATCGCGACGTTCGCGGCGCAGGCACGGCAGGCAACCGGCTGGGAGTGGACGACGCTCGATCTCGGCGGTGGCCTTGGCGTTGCGACGTCGCCGGATGAGCCGGAGCTGCCGATCGGGGAGTACGTCCGCGCGGTGCGGAACGAGCTCGACCGCGCCTGCGGGCTTCATCACCTCCGTCGCCCGAACGTGATCTTCGAGCCCGGACGCTCGCTCGTCTCACATGCAGGGGTGACGCTCTACACCGTCGGGTCGGTCAAGCGTGTCGCCTCGGCGACGACCTACGTTGCGGTCGACGGCGGCATGTCCGACAACGCCCGCCCGGCGCTGTACGGCGCCCGCTACACGGCGCTGCTCGCAAACCGCGCCGACGAGACGCCCACCGACGTGTACGCGATCGCCGGGAAGCACTGCGAGTCGGGCGACGTGCTGATCGAGCAGGTGTCGCTCCCCCAGCCGCGGCGCGGCGACGTCCTCGCCGTCCCGTCGACGGGCGCGTACACGCTCGGGATGGGGTCGAACTACAACGTGACGCCCCGCCCCGCGGCGGTGCTCGTCGCCGACGGCGTGGCGCGCGTCATCCGCCGCCGCGAGACGCTCGACGATCTGCTCGCGCTCGAAGCCTGACCGAAGCAGCTACTCGACCGGCCAGACCATCAGGTCGACCGCGTCACGGTTGACGTCGTCCTCGAGCGGCGCCTGCGTGACCTTCCAGCTCTGGCCGTCGTGCTCGAGCACGTCGCCGACCGCGTAGACCGTGTCGCCGCTGTCGAGGTGCGCAGTCGGGGTGTTCTCGATCGAGGTGCCCTCGGGGCACGGGAAGAGGATGCGATAGCGGGGCATGTGCAAGACCACCTTCGTTGGCCGGATGGTCGGTCGCGCGCGGCGGTCGACTCCGGGTCACTGACCTTGTAGCGCCCACTGCACGCCGTCGCATCGGGGCATCCCCGGAAGCCTCAGGCGGGCTGAACGAGCCGCAGCGGCACGCGCCGAGGCTCGAGCCGCGCCTCGTTGACGTGCGGGTTCCACGGCTCGGCGAGCGGCTCGGCAGCAATCGAGCGTGCAACCTGCCCTGCGGGCGGCTCGCCGTAGAGCGTCGTTCGCTGTCGGGGAACGCGTCCGGCGGCCCGGATCATCGCCTCCATCTGCTCGGCTGCCATCTCCTGCCCCCAGCCCGAACCGGCTGCGCGTGAGATCGACTCGTTCATGAGCGTGCCGCCCAGGTCGTTGACCCCGGCGCGCAGCGCCTCGGCCACCCCATCAGGCCCGAGCTTGACCCACGAGACCTGGATGTTGTCGATCGCCCCGTGCAGCGCGAGCCGCCCGACCGCGTGCATGAGCAGCACCTCGGCGAACGTCGGCCCCGGCCGGGCCCGGCCCTTGAGGTAGATCGGCGCCTCCATGTGGACGAACGGCAGCGGCACGAACTCGGTGAACCCGCCGGTCACCCGCTGCAGGTCGCGGACGGCGACGAGATGTCGCGCCCAGTTCCGCGGGCCGTCGACGTGGCCGAACATGATCGTGTTGTTCGAGCGGAGGCCGAGCTCGTGGGCGGTGCGATGAACCTCGAGCCACTGGGCGGTCGTGATCTTGTCCGGGCAGATCACGGCGCGCACCTCGTCGTCGAGCACCTCTGCGGCGGTCCCCGGCAGCGAGGCAAGTCCCTCGTCGCGGAGCCGCGCGAGGTAGTCGCGCAGCGGCACGCCGAGCGTCGCGGCGCCCTGCCAGATCTCGAGCGCGCTGAAGGCATGAACGTGCATCTCCGGCACGGCATCCTTGATCGCGCGGACGACCGAGGCGTAGTAGTCGCCGTCGAACGCCGGATGGATGCCGCCCTGGAGGCAGACCTCGGTTGCGCCTCGCTCCCACGCCTCCTCGACCCGGCGGACGATCTCCTCGTGTGGGACGAGGTAGGGGTTGCCGCGCAGGTTCGCTGCGAGCTTTCCCTTCGAGAACGCACAGAAGCCACAGCGGAAGTAGCAGACGTTCGTGTACTGGATGTTGCGGGTGACGACGTAGGTGACCTCGTCGCCGTTCACCTCGCGGCGAAGGCGATCGGCCGCGGCGAAGACACGTTGGCGCTCCTCGCCGCGCGCGCGGAAGAGCCGCTCGATCTCCCGCTCGCCGAGCTCGCCGCGCGTGTCGATCGGGAGCGTGTCGCGGGCAACGACAAACGGCAGCGCGCCTGTCTCACCCGGCGACCACCGATCCTCGCGCGCGAGTCCTGTCGAGTCCGCCGCTCGGAGCACCGCCGGCAGCAGGTCGGCGTCGATCCACTCGGGCGTGAGGTAGCGGGGGTACACGGTGAGCCGCGGTGCGAGCTCGAGCCCTCGGCTCGTGCAGGCCGCCCGCAGGAGCTCGATCTCGGGCCAGGGAGCCTCGGGGTTGACGTGGTCGATCGTGACGGGTGAGACGCCGCCGAAGTCGTCGATCCCGGCGTCGAGCAGCACGGCGAAGTCCTCCGTCAGGTTCGGGGGCGCCTGCAACGCAACGTCGGCCGGGAGGACGAGCCGCGCAACGGCGAGCGTCCAGAGGAGCTCCTCGAGCGGCGGCTCCGGCGCGTCGGCCATCTGCGTGCCGGCCTTCGCGCGGAAGTTCTGGACGATCACCTCCTGCACGTGCGGCCCGGCGGCCGCGATCGCTTGGAGCGCGTCGAGACGTTCGGCCCGGGTCTCACCGATCCCGATCAGGATCCCGGTCGTGAACGGCACCGACGCGTCACCGGCAAGCCGCAGGGTCTCGAGGCGCGCGGCGGGCAGCTTGTCGGGCGAGCCGAAGTGCGGCCCGCCGCGCTCGGAGAGGCGCGTCGCGGTCGTCTCGATCATCAGGCCCATCGACGCGGCGACCGGCCGCAGGAGCGCAAGGTCGGCGGCGGTGAGCACGCCGGGGTTGAGGTGCGGCAGGAGCGACGTCTCCTTCACCACGGCGCGGGCCGCCGCTGCCAGGTACTCGATCGTCGTCGCGTAGCCAAGATCAGCAAGCTCGGCGCGGGCAGCGGCGTAGCGCAGCTCGGGCTTGTCGCCAAGCGTGAAGAGCGCCTCACGGCACCCGGCACGCTCACCCGCTCGCGCGACCTCGAGCACCTCGTCGAGCGTCATGAAGGCCCGCTCCCCGCGTCTCGGCGGATGGGCGAACGTGCAGTAGTGGCAGACGTCGCGACAGAGCTTGGTCAGCGGGATGAACACCTTCGGGCTATACGTCACCAGCGTGCCGCGCAACGCCCGCACCTCACGCGCCTCCGCCATCAGCTCGTCGAGAGGGCGGCGCAGGATGTCCACCGGCCAATCGTATGCGGCCGAGGAGCGCAGCCGACCGGCGCCGGCGCCGTCGCGACGCAGGCGCGGGTTCAGGCCGTCTGAATCGCCGCGGCGTCGGTGATCGGCGCCTGGCAGGCGAACCGCTCGCAGACGTAGACCGCAGGCTTGCCGTCGACGAGGGTCTTCCCCGCGAGGAGCGGCACGCCCTCGGACGGGCCGAAGGCCACGACCGAGCGCGGCTCCCAGGCGGCCAGTGCGGCCCGGGCGACGTCGCTCTCCGGGGCACCCACGATCGCGAGCTCGCGATGCGGGGCAAACAGCAGGTCGAGCGCGACGAGCGACCAGCCAAACGACGGCGCGGCGCTCGTGACGGCGTCCTTCACGAGGTGGAGCGCGCGGCGGGCGTGAGCCTCGAGCACGTCGTCGCCGTAGAGGCGCGAGAGCCGAAGCAGGACGTAGGCGAGCATCGCGTTGCCGCTCGGGGTCGGGTTGTCGTCGAGGTGCTTCTTGCGGGCGATCAGCTCCTCGCCGTCGACCGGGGTGTCGAAGAAGCCGCCGTGCTCCTCGTCGGCAAACAGCTCGACCGCCAGACGCGCCAGCCGGTTTGCCTCCTCGAGCCAGCGGAGCTCGCCGGTTGCGACGTGCAGCTCGATCAGGCCGTGCGCGACGTTTGCGTAGTCATCGAGGTACCCATACCCCTTCGCGACGCCGCCACGCCAGGTGCGATGAAGCCGACCGTCGGCCGATGAGAGCGAGCCGAGGAGCAGCTCACCGAGGCGACGACCGGCGTCGATCCACTCGGGCCGGTCGAGCGTCCGGCCGCACTCGGCGAGCGCAGCGAGCGTGAGACCGTTCCAGGAGGTGACCGCCTTGTCGTCGCGGGCCGGCTGCGCGCGCTCCTGGCGCGTCGCGAGCAGCTCGGCACGCAGCTCCGGGTCGAGGGTGCCGCGCAGCACGAACCGCCCACCCTCGAAGAAGTGGAGCATCTCGTCGGGAACACCGTCGGATCGCGTCCAGGTGAACGTCTTTCCCTCGACTCCTTCGGTATCGGCGTCCTGCGACGAGGCGAACCCGCCGTCGTCGAGCGCCAGCTCACGCAGCATGTACTCGATCGTCTCCTCGACAACCTGCCCGTAGCGCTCCTTGCCAATCACGCGCCAGCCATGCAGGTAGGCGACGGCGAGCTGCGCGTTGTCGTAGAGCATCTTCTCGAAGTGCGGGATCAGCCAGCGCTCGTCGACCGCGTAGCGATGAAAGCCACCGCCGACGAGGTCGTACATGCCGCCGGCAGCCATCGAGTCGAGCGTCTTCTCGACCATCCGCCAGTCGTTGCGGCGGGCGAGGTACTCGATCGCGGTCGAGAGCGGAAACTTCGGCGCCCTGCCCCAGCTTCCCCACTCGTAGTCGAACGAGCGAACGAGCATCTCGTAGGCATGCGCCATCGCGGCCTCGCCAAGGTCGCCCTCGGCCGGCGGGCGGCGCGCGCCCTCACGGAGATGGCCGATCACCTTGGTCGCCGTCTCCTGGATCCTCGGCCGCCGCTCCTCGTCACGCCACGCCTCGGAGATCCCCCGGAGCACGTCGCGGAAGGCCGGCATCCGGTCGCGCGCAACCGGCGGGAAGTACGTGCCGCCCGCAAACGGCTCGGCCGCGGGCGTGAGGAACGCCGTCAGCGGCCAGCCGCCGCTGCCGGTCAGCCCCATCACCGCGTCCATGTAGATCGAGTCGATGTCGGGCCGCTCCTCGCGGTCGACCTTGATGCAGACGAAGTTCTCGTTCATCACCGCGGCCGTCTCCGGGTTCGCGAACGACTCGCGCTCCATCACGTGGCACCAGTGACACGCCGAGTAGCCGACCGAGAGCAGGATCGGGCGATCCTCGCTGCGGGCGCGCTCGAACGCCTCCTCACCCCACGGGTACCAGTCGACCGGGTTGTCGGCGTGCTGGAGGAGGTACGGGCTCGTCTCGTCGGCCAGGCGATTCATCGGGCGAAAAGTTACTCCACGCCCATCGCGTGAACGCGCACCGGCTTGACGCGGACGAGCAGCCGCCCGTCCGGCTCGGGGTAGTCGGCTCCGCTGTACTTGTGCGACATCGCATGGATGTGCTCGGCGGCACCGTCGTCGCTCAGCTCGGCGACACCCTGGATCTCGACGTACCGGTACGGGTTTTCAAGGTCGAAGACGCTGATGCTCACGCGCGGGTCACGCTCGAGGTAGCGGCCCTTCGCCCTGGGCCTCGTGGTGGTGAACACGGCCGCCTCGCCGTCCCAGTCGATCCAGACCACGCTCGACTGCGGTGAGCCGTCGGGGCGGACGGTCGCGATCACGGCGAAGTTCGGGTCGAGCAGGATCTGCGCCTGCGCATCGGTCAATCCGGCCATGTCTTCCTCCTTCAAAGTCTCGGGAACGTCCATTCTGCGGTCCGAGTGGCACGCACGGACATCTCATCGGTCGGAGCCTCCCTGCTGACGTCTCCCAATAAACGGCCTGTTCATGCCCTCCGAGGGGGGAACTGCCGCATCCCATGCCCCCGTGCGCTAGGTTCCCCGGCGATGATCTACGGTCTATCGACGGGTCACCAGATTGGGCTGGGAGCAGCAGGGGCGATCTTCATCGTCTTCGCGCTGCTGTCCTCGTTCGTCTTCCCCCTCTTCAATCCGGACTTCCCGACCAAGCGCGGACTCGTCTGGTACCTGCCGCTCTGTTTCATCTTCTTCTTCGCGATGATGGGCTCCGTGCTGGTCTTCGGCAAGGAGTCGAAGCCGGTCGAGGCTGAGGCGGCCGCAACGACGCCTGTCACCTCTCCGGTCGGGAAGGTCACGACCGGGCCGTACGCCGACGGCGACGAGGTTGCCGGCAAGGCCGTCTGGAACAGCGCCAGCTGTGCCGGCTGTCACACATTCGCCGCAGCAGGTTCGACCGGTGCGACCGGCCCGGATCTCGACAAGCAGCTCGTCACCGACGCGGCAGACGCGAGCGAGCCCCTCGGCTCCTTCATCGCCGAGTCGATCACCGACCCGAACGTCTTCGTCGCGTCAGGCTTCTCGGCCGGCATGCCGCCGTACAGCCAGACGCTGACGCAGAAGCAGATCGCCGATCTCGTCGCGTTCGTGTACGACTCCGTCCAGTCCTAGGGCGTTCGAGTCCACCGAATCCTCCGCCTCGGCTGCGGTACCATGCGCGATCCCTGGAGAAGTGGCCGAGTGGCTGAAGGCGGCGCCCTGCTAAGGCGTTACAGGGGGTAAACCTCTGTCGAGGGTTCGAATCCCTCCTTCTCCGTCATCCGTGGGGGAAACGCTGTTTCCCCCACGGACACCCTTCCCACCACCGCTCCCGCTCTGCGAGTCAACCGCAGAGACCGGTCTTGAAGCGGGTAACCTAGAGGCGCTGGAGGGGTGGCAGAGCGGTCGAATGCGGCGGTCTCGAAAACCGTTATCCGCGCAAGCGGATCGGAGGTTCAAATCCTCTCCCCTCCGTTCTCAGGGCCGGGATCTCGCACCGATGCGCGGGATTCCGGCCCCGGCAGCCTCACGCCGCCTAAGGTTCAGAGATCCCGTCAACGCACAGTGAGCGCGACAGTCCTCGACGAGCGCGCTCGACCGGAAAGAAGGACACGATGACCGACGAGAGCACCTGCCCGATCACGAGCGCCGGCGGCCGATCGAACCGGGACTGGTGGCCGAACCAGCTCGACCTGAAGCGCCTGCAGGCAAACCCGCCCGCCGGCGACCCGATGGGCGCCGACTTCGACTACGCGCAGGCGTTCGCGACACTCGACCTCGATGCCCTGACGGCAGACATCGCGAACGCGATGACGACGTCGCAGGACTGGTGGCCGGCCGACTACGGCCACTACGGCCCGCTCTTCATCCGGATGGCGTGGCACAGCGCCGGCACGTATCGCATCAGCGACGGCCGCGGCGGCGGCGGAGCGGGCATGCAGCGCTTCGCGCCCCTGAACAGCTGGCCCGACAACGCAAACCTCGACAAGGCACGCCGGCTGCTGTGGCCCGTCAAGCAGCGCTACGGGCAGAAGATCTCGTGGGCCGACCTGATGATCCTGGCCGGCAACGTCGCGCTCGAGTCGATGGGGCTTGCGACGTTCGGCTTCGGCGGCGGTCGTGCAGACGTCTGGGAGCCTGACGAGACCTACTGGGGCACCGAAGCCGAGTGGCTTGCCGACGAGCGGCACAGCGGCGACCGCGACCTCTCAAATCCTCTTGCGGCGGTGCAGATGGGCCTCATCTACGTGAACCCGGAGGGGCCAGACGGCATCCCCGACCCGCTTGCCGCAGCCCGCGATATCCGCGAGACGTTCGCGCGCATGGCGATGAACGACGAGGAGACCGTGGCGCTGATCGCCGGCGGCCATACGTTTGGCAAGACGCATGGGGCGGCCGACCCGAGCAGGCACATCGGGCCCGAGCCCGAGGCGGCGGCGCTCGAGCAGATGGGCCTCGGCTGGGGAAATAGCTACGGCACAGGCAGCGGCAACGACACGATCACAAGCGGGCTGGAGGGTGCCTGGACGCCCACGCCCGTGACGTGGGACAACAGCTTCTTCGAGACGCTGTTTCGCTACGAGTGGGAACTGACGAAGAGCCCCGCAGGCGCGCAGCAGTGGGTCCCGACCGACCCCGAGGCGACGAGTGCCGTGCCGGATCCCCACGACCCGTCGAAGACGCACGCCCCGGTGATGCTCACGACCGACCTCGCGCTGCGGCTCGACCCGATCTACCAGCCGATCTCACGGCGCTTTCTCGAGAACCCGCAGGCGTTCACCGACGCCTTCGCGCGGGCGTGGTTCAAGCTGACCCACCGCGACATGGGCCCGATCGCGCGGTACCTCGGCCCGCTCGTCCCGGCCGAGGCCCTGCTGTGGCAGGACCCCGTTCCGCCGGTCACCCACGATCTCGTCGGGCCCGACGAGATCGCCGCCCTCAAGGCGACCCTCCTCGCTTCGGGTCTGTCCGTCTCTCAGCTCGTCTCGACCGCATGGGCGTCGGCATCGACCTTCCGCGGCACCGACAAGCGCGGCGGCGCAAACGGCGCGCGCATCCGCCTGGAGCCGCAGAAGGACTGGGCCGTCAACAACCCGGCCGGGTTGGCACCGGTGCTCGCAACGCTCGAGCAGATCCAGCAGGAGTTCAACGCGTCACAGGCCGCTGGCACCACGCAGGTCTCACTCGCCGACCTGATCGTGCTCGGCGGCTGCGTGGGCGTCGAGCAGGCCGCACGGAACGCCGGGCTCGACGTCTCGGTCCCCTTCACCCCGGGCCGCACCGACGCGTCGCAGGAGCAGACGGACGTGGAGTCGTTCGCCGTGCTGGAGCCGACCGCGGACGGGTTCCGCAACTATCTCGGCGACGGCAACCGACGCCCGGCAGAGCATCTGCTGGTCGACCGGGCGAACCTGCTGACGCTGACCACGCCCGAGCTGACCGTCCTCGTGGGCGGGCTGCGTGTCCTTCGGGCGAACGTTGGTGACGCGGAGCTTGGCGTCCTCACGCACCGGGCCGAGACGCTGACCAACGACTTCTTCGTCCACCTGCTGGACAGCGGCACGACATGGGCGCCGACGTCCCAGGCCGAGGAGGTCTTCGAGGCCCGCGACCGCACGACCGGTGAGCTGCGGTGGAAGGGCAGCCGCGTCGACCTCGTCTTCGGTTCGAACTCCCAGCTTCGCGCGATCGCGGAGGTCTACGGGGCCGCAGACGCAGAGGAGAAGTTCGTCCGCGACTTCGTCACGGCATGGGACAAGGTCATGAACCTCGACCGGTTCGACCTCGACTGAACCCGCGGATGTCGCCCAGCTAGACCCGGCGCTGCGACTTCGCGACGATCTGGGAGAGTGTCCGCCTGATCCTCGTGCGTGCTCGTCGGCTTGAGTGAGGCAACGGGTGACCGTTGCCCGCCGGTGCCTGCTGCTCCGGCTCCGCGGGGGCGGGAGCGCCGTGGTAGAGGTGCGCGCGCCACTCGTCTCGCATGACGTCGCTGATCTCCGCGCCAGCGAGCTGACGCTCGAAGCGAGCGACGATCCGCGCGAGCCGATCGTCAAGGTGGCGGCGAGCGCTTCCGTGCTCGTGAGTGCGCCGATGCTCGTCGCGGGCATGGCGGTACTCCGACACCGATGCTTCGAGCGCCTCACGGGCCGACAGCGCCGGTTCGTGGTTGGTGGGCACCTAGCCATCTTGCTGCCCGACATGCCGAAGACCATCAGGGTCAGGACGGATGCGGCTGTGGCTTTACCGCAGGGAGCTAGCAGCCGTCGCTGCAGCGATCAGTCTACGCCCGGTGCGAGTCGCCACCCCGGCGTGACTACTGGCAGACTTTTTCGCTCGGCGCCGTGATGGCGAAGCCGTAGATGACGCCCGAGGCCGTGTAGAACGACATCGTCGTCGTGGCGTTCACCCTCCACCAGAGCGCGACGTATCCGATGCACGACGTCTGGGTCGGGTTCGGATACACGTTGTAGATGTTGGTGATCGGGTCGAAGGTCATGGCGCCCCTCATGCCCCAGCCGATCGGTGAGCCGAGCGTGAAGACGCTCACCACCTTGCCGGCCTTGTCGAACTTGACGGCGGCGCCGAGCGGCTCACCCGTCGGGTACTCGTAGAACCAGGTCGTGACCTTGCAGTAGGAGCAGAGCTCGTACCGGCTTCCCCAGAGCTGCTTGACGCGTGCCTGAGGCGTGCCAAGGCTGACGCCGGCAATCGACTTGCCCGGGACGAGAGCGCCCCGCGTCGGGAACCCCGAAGCGTGCGTGCCGGAGGTCTTCGCAGCGGCGTGGCTCGGCGTGAAGGCAAGAGCGAGCGAGAGAACGAGACTCAGCACGGGGAATCAACCCCCGTGCGCGGCGACCCCGACGGTCGTCCGAAGTAGTCCGGCTCGAGCACAGTGCCCATTTCGGGGGAAATAGTACCCAACCGGAGTACCCGTCAAGTGGGTACCGCTCAGTGAGACTTGCCGTGCTCGGCATCGTGCCGACGCCACGACCGCCGGACGTAGAACGCGAGCACGCCGACGATGGGCCACGCCCCGAACATCGCGCCCGCGATGACCCACGTGAGGGCTGCCATCCCGACGATCACCGGTGCCGCCTCTCACGAGACGGGATTGCGCGCACGCTCACGGACGACATTCTGCCCGCAATCGAACCGGCGCATATCGTCTGGGTGTGGACGCTCTCGCCGCCGCCGTGCTCCTCGAGCGCTTCGGGCGCAACCCGCTGTCGTTCTGCATCCGCTACGACGCGCCGTGGCGGTTCCACGATGGCACGACCGTCGCCGGAGCCGTCCCGTACCTCGAACGCGGCGGCGTGGCTGTTGTCTGGGGCGACCCGCTTGCGGCCCCGGATGACACCGCCGAGCTCCTGCGCGAGGCGACGTCGGCCCTGCGGAAACGCCGCCGCCGGATCTGCCTGCTTCTCGCCGGTGCTGAGACAGCCCTGGCGGCGCTCCGCCAGGGCTACGGCGTCCTCAAGATCGGCGAGCAGCCGTTCTTTGCGCTCCGCAGCTGGCCGCCCCCGCGGGGCGACTCCGGCAAACGGCTGCGCTGGTGCATGAACAAGGCAGCCCGCGCGGGCGTCCACGTTCGCCGCTACGGCCCGGGCGACGAGACGCTCGCGCTCGACGCCGTCGCCGCATGGGAACGTGGCCTCGGCCGCGCCCCGACAGGCTCGTTCCTGCGCGCCTCACCACTGACGCTGCTCGAGGAGAAGCGGCTCTTCATCGCCTCGTGCGACGGCCGCGTCGAAGCGCTGCTTGCCTGCGCGCCCGTTCCGGCGGAGAACGGCTGGTTCCTCGAGGATCTGATCCGCCGACCCGACGCACCCATGGGAGCGACCGAGGCCGTGATGGTCGCGGCGCTCGAAGCCCTCGCCGCTGAAGGCGCCGAGTGCGCCTGGATGGACGTCGCGCCGCTCCGGGGCTCGGAGGCACAGCTCGACGGGCGCACACGCATGCTCTTCAAGGCCGCCGCGCCCGCGCTCTCATTCTTCGACTCCCGCTACCACTTTCGTGCGCTGACGACGTACCTTGACAAGTTCCAGCCGACGAGCTGGACGCCGCGCTACGTCGCACTCAACCCGGTGATCCCGACGGTCGGGTTGATCCGGGCGGTCAACGCCCTGCTCTGACGCGCGTCGTCTCGCGCCGTGCCCAACCGGGCGTGCCGAGCGGCGCAACGGCTACCCTGCCTGAGCCCGGAGAGGTGTCCGAGTGGTCTAAGGAGCGCGACTGGAAATCGCGTATGTGCTGAAAGGTGCATCGAGGGTTCAAATCCCTCTCTCTCCGCTGAGAAGAAGGGACTGTCGGGGGTTGGCACCTGCGACGCGCGGATGCGGCAGGCGCCGCATCCGCGCCCTACCGGCTGCCGGTCGGCGGAGGCACGCCGAGCTGAGCGCAGATCTTGCGGGCGAGACCGACGTCGATCTCACGATGACGCGGTATCACCGAACGGGCGCCATCGGGTGCGGCCCAGCGGGTGTGATTCGCGCCCTCGTCGATCTGCCAGCAGTCGTGAGCGCGAAGGTGACGTTCGAGGTCGCGGCGCTTCACGCGGCGATCGTCAGATGGAGCTCCTCGCGCTCGCGCTGGTCGTCGTCGCCGGCCGGCTCAGGCGAGAGCATCAGCCGAAGCGCATCGATCACGTTCGCGCGGGCTTCTTCTCGTGTGCGGCCCTGACTGAACACGCCGGCCACCTCCGGAATCGATGCGATTACCCAGCCGCCCTCGCCAGGCTCGAAGACGATCGTCAACGCGAGCTCATCGGACATCGATGGAACGATAGCGAGAGGTTGGGCGTGTCGCGGTCGCGCTTGCTGCAGCAAGACGCCAAGCTCCCACCGCGCGCGGTCGGGGTTCAAACCTTGTCCCACAAGGGCCGCTCACCCACGCCCACGCGGCGGCGCCAGCTGTTCCGAATCCGGTTGCTTCTATGCTGTCGCCGATGGTGAGCTTGACCCGACGGGCGCAGCGTTGACCGCCTCGTTCAAGCTCGGCGTGCTCGACCAGTCACCGATCGCCGAAGGCGGACCAGGTGCGCAGGCGCTCAGGAACACGATCGAGCTTGCCTGCCGGGCCGAGGAGCTCGGGTACGGCCGCTACTGGGTCGCCGAGCATCACGGCACACCCATGCTCGCCTGCGCGGCGCCGGAGATTCTCGTAGGGGCGATCGCTGCCGCCACGTCGCGGATCCGGGTTGGAAGCGGCGGGGTCATGATCTCGCACTACAGCCCGTTCAAGGTCGCCGAGGTCTTCAGCGTGCTCGGCGCCCTGCACGGCAAGCGCATCGACCTCGGTATTGGCCGAGCCCCGGGCACCGACCGGGAGACGATCGCAGCGCTCCAACGCGACCGCCGCCAGTTCCTCCCAGACGACTTCATCGAGCAGGTCGCGGAGCTGCTCGCGTACTTCGACGGAGGCTTTCCCGACGACCATCCGTTTGCGCGCCTGACCCGTCTTCCTGGTGCGCCGGGAAGCGCGGAGGTGTGGATGCTCGGAACGTCGGTGCAGTCCGCAACCTGGGCGGCCGATCTCGGCCTGCCCTACGGGGTCGCCGACTTCATCAACCCGGGTAGCGCCGACTCAGCCCGGCGCTACCGGGAGCGGTTCACCGCGTCGCGCCACCTGAAGCGGCCGCTCGTCGCGGTCGGCGTCGGCGTCGTCTGCGCCGAGACCGACGAGGAGGCGCGGCGCCAGGCATCGAGCTGGCAGATGGCGATCACGCTCGCCGAGCGAGGGCAGTTCGCGCCTCTGCCGCCGGTCACGAAGGCGCTCGCCTTCCAGGCATCCGAGCGGGAGCCGCTCGGGTTCGCGGGCCGCCGCGTCGTTGTCGGGTCGCCGGAGACAGTCCGCAACGAGGTCGAACAGATCGCCGTCGACTACGGCGCAGACGAGGTGCTGCTGCACACGCTCATGCACAGCCACGCGGCGCGGCTGCGGTCATACGAGCTGCTCGCGGCGGCGTTCGGACTCGGTTCGACCGGCGAGCGGCACTCGGCCCGCAAGCGTCGTTAGTCGAGCGTCAGGGGCCGGAGAGCGTCTGCCTACTGGCAGACGGACTCGGACGGGCCGGTGAGCGCAAATCCGTAGATCACACCGTTGGCGGTGTAGAACGACATCGTGTTCTGGCCAATCCGAACGTAGAGCGCGACGTAGCCGATACACGACTTCTGGATCGGGTTCGGATAGAAGGTGTAGACGTTCGTCACCGGGTCAAAGGTCATCGCACCCTTGATCCCCCAGCCAACCGGCGAGCCGAGCGTGAACACCGACACGACCTTGCCGGCCTTGTTGAACTTGACGGCTGCGCCAAGCGGTTCACCCGTCGGGTACTCGTAGAACCAGGTGGTCACCTTGCAGTACGAGCAGACCTCGTACCGGCTCCCCCAGAGGGTCTTCACCCGAGCCTGGGGCATGCCGAGACTCACACCCGCGATCGACTTACCGGGCACAAGAAGCCCGCGAGTCGGAAAGTTCGACGAGTGCGCTACATGGGACGCCTGGGTCGTCTTCGCCGCGTGGTTCGGGAGAAGTGCGAGGGCTACCGAGAGGACGAGAGTTACCAGGCCGACCTCTCCCCCGTGCGCACAGCACCACACCGACGAACTGCGTCTACCTGTGTGGGCAGAATCCTCACTTGATCCCGAGTGTAGCTTGGATTCGCGGGTGGCGCCGATGCGTCGGCGCGCTCAGATCAGTCGTGGATGCGCGCGATCAGCTCTTCGCGCTTGAGCACCCGGACGCGGTGGCTCGAGCGCACGAGCCGTACCTCGTACCCCGCGTTGCGCGGGTACAGCACCTTGTCACCCGGCTCGACCGACGTGACCTCGGGTCCAACGGCAGCGACGATCCCTGTCATGCACTGGGCCGCCTCGTTGAGCGGGACGATCAGACCGGAGGCGGTCTCGGACTCGTCGAGCGGCTGGACGACGATGAAGTCGTCGAGCGGTTCGAGGGTCACGTCGAGGCGTGCCAGCGGATCGAGCATCTCGGCGTCAGGTTAGCGTCGCGTCGCGGGCTCAGAGACGACCCGCGGCGACGATCCGCCCAAGGAACTGCTGCGTCCGCTGCTCACGTGGCGCCGCGAAGAGCTGCGCCGGCGGGCCCTCCTCGAGGATCACGCCCTCGTCGAGGAAGCAGACACGGTCGGCGATCTCGCGGGCAAAGCCCATCTCGTGCGTCGCGATCACCATCGTCATCCCGCCCGCGGCGAGCTCGCGCACAACCTCGAGAACCTCTGCGACGAGCTCCGGATCGAGAGCGCTCGTCACCTCGTCGAGCAGCATCAGCTGGGGCTGCATCGCGAGCGCCCGGACGATCGCGACGCGCTGCTGCTGCCCGCCCGAGAGCCGGTCGGGGTAGTCGCGTGCCCTGTCGGCAAGCCCGAAGCGCGAGAGCAGCTCGAGCGCACGCGCCTCTGCCTGCGCCTTCGACTCGCCGAGGACGGCACGCGGGGCGAGCGTGATGTTCCGCAGCACGGTCATGTGGGGAAAGAGGTTGAACGCCTGGAAGACGATCCCGATCCCCTGTCGCACACGGTTCACGTCGACCCCGCCCGCGGTGATCTCGCTGCCGGCAACCACGATCTGCCCCTCGTCGATCGGCTCGATCAGGTTGATGCAGCGCAGCAGCGTCGACTTACCCGAGCCCGACGCACCGATCAGGCACACCACCTCGTGCTCGGCGACCGTAAGGTCGATCCCGCGGAGCACCTCGGTGCGACCGAACGACTTGCGCACGCCTGTGATCTCGAGCGCGTTCACAGCGCTGCGCCTCCGGAGAGCCGCCGGCGACGGTCGCGCAGCACGAGCCAGTCGGTGAACCGCGCCAGTGGAATCGTGATCGCGACGAAGAGCAGCGCGGCTGCGAGGTACGGGGTGAAGTTGAACGTCGCGTCGACGTCGATCTGCGACTGGTTGAACGCCTCGACGGCGCCCAGCACGCCAACGAGCGCGGTGTCCTTCTGCAGGCCGATGAAGTCGTTCAGGAGCGGCGGGATCACGCGGCGGACGGCCTGCGGCAGGATCACGTGCCGCGTCGCCTGCCAGCGCGACAGGCCGAGCGACCGCGCCGCCGCCTCCTGCGAGGGATGGACCGACTCGATCCCTGCGCGGTACACCTCCGAGACGTACGCCGTGTAGACGAGGACGAGCGCGACGATCCCCCAGAACGTCGTCGAGGTCGGCACGCTCTTCGACCCAAGCGCGGGAGCGCCAAAGCCGAGGATCGCGATCACGAGGATCGTCGGGACGCCACGGAAGAAGTCGGCGTAGACGATCGCGAGCGCCCGCACCGGGAAGAACACGGGGCCCGGCAGAGAGCGAAGCACCGCGATCAGGAGCGCGATCACGAGGATGAACACCTCGGCGATGCAGAAGATCTTCACGTTCAGCATGAACGCGTGCCAGATCTCCGGGAGCGTCGTACGGAACTCGTGCCAGTCGAAGAACGTCCGGCGAACCTCCGGCCACCCCGGCGAGTGCGTGACCGCGACGACGATCGCGATCGCGAACACGAGCGTCGAGGCCATCGCGATCGCGACGCCCCGCCGTCCGTCCCCGCCGCCACCCCAGGCGGCGCGCCTTGCCGACCTCCGGGGGGCTATTTCAGAACCGGCGCGCCGGTGGCCTTCGCGAGCCATGTCTGCTGGATCTTCGCGAGCGTGCCGTCGGCCTTGAGCCGCGCGAGGGCCTTGTTGACACACGAGGCGAGCGGGCTGGTCTTCGCAAACACCATCCCGAAGTGCTCACCGCCCGTGTCGGTCGGGAACTGGCCGAGAATCACCGAGTTCTCCACCTGCACCGCGGTCACGTAGAAGGCCGTCGGCAGGTCGACGACGAGGCCGTCGATCTGCTTGTTCTTGAGCGCCTGGATCGCCGAGGCGTTCTGGTTGAACACCGACACCTGCTGCGTGGGCGCAATCGCGCTCTTGATGTAGGCGTAGCTCGTGGTTCCGAGCTGCGCGCCGAGCTTGAACGACCGCAGTCCCGCCACCGTGTGCACCGAGGCGATCCTGGTGCCCTTGATCACGACGAGCGCCTGGTTGACGTCGTAGTAGGAGGAGCTGAACGTGACGACCTTCGCGCGGGCGGCAGTGTAGGAGATCTGGTTGATGTCGAAGTCGAACGGCTTGTTCCCCGGCGCGAATGACCGTGTGAACGGCACGTACGTCCACGACACCGCGGAGCGCGCGAAGCCGAGCTTGGCCGCGACCGCGTAGGCGACGGCGGGCTCGAATCCCTTGCCTGTCGACGGGTCGTTGATCTTCCACTTCGACCCCTTCGGTGATCCACCCGCATACCACGGCGGATAGGCCGGATTGTCGGTCCCGATCGTGAGGGTGCCGTCCTTGACGAGTGTCAGGTTCGCCTTCGCACACGAGGCGGCGGCCGTGCGAACGGCGCTCCCCGCCGAGGCTGCGAAGGCCGAAAGCACGGCGATCACAGCAATGGATGCAACGAACATCTTCCTCATGGCGCGGCCCTCCCGATCGACGATTCCAGGCCGGAGAGGGTACCCGATCGGCGTTCGCGGGCCTGCGTGATTACCACCGACGGATGCCTGCCCATTCTCACCACTCACGGGAGCGACGCAGGGACAGTGCCGGAAGGCCTACGGTTAACGCCGATGGGAAGAGTTGCGATCACCGGTGTCGGAGCCGTCTCGCCGCTCGGGCTCGATGCGCCGTCCATGTGGCGTGCTGCGCTCGCCGGGCAAAGCGGGCTCGACTGGATCACCGCGTTTGACACCGAGGGGCTGCCCGTTCGGATCGCAGGTGAGGTCAAGGGCTTCGATCCGACCACCGTCGCCTCCGCCAAGGAGGTGCGCAAGCTCGAACGCAACGTCCTCTTCGCACTGTCGGCCGGGCGCGAGGCGCTCGACGACTCCGGGTTCGAGATCACCGACCCGTACCGCATCGGGATCATCGTCGGCTCTGCCGTCGGCGGCCTGACCGGTGTCGCCGAGCAGGTGCAGATCCTGCTCGAGCGGGGAGCCGACCGCGTCTCGCCGAGCTTCATTCCGAACATCCTCGTCGACTCCGCGTCGGGCCAGATGGCGATCGCCCTCGGGATCAAGGGCCCGAACTACGCCATCGTCTCGGCCTGCGCCACAGGGTCGCACGCGATCGGCGAGGCGGCCGAGCTCGTCAGGCGCGGCGTCGCCGACGCTGTCATCGCCGGCGGAACCGAGGCCTGCATCAACCCGGTCATGCTCGCCGGGTTCACCGCGATGCGTGGGCTGGCCGCCGAGGAGGAGCACCCGCCGAACGCCTGCCGCCCGTTCGATGCGACCCGGGCCGGGTTCGTGATGGCAGAGGGCGCCGGTGCCGTGCTCGTGGAGGACTGGGAGCACGCAGAGCGCCGAGGCGCCACGATCTATGCCGAGGTTCTCGGGTACGGCGCCTCGAACGACGCCCACCACATGGCGCAGCCCGAGCCAGAGGCGCAGGGCGTCGCCGCGATGATGCGTGCCGCCCTCACCCGCTCCGGCGTCTCACCCGAGCAGGTCGGGTACATCAACGCGCACGGAACATCGACGCCCCTCGGCGACCTTGCCGAGACGAAGGCGATCAAGGATGTCTTCGGCGCCCACGCCTACAACCTCGCGGTCTCGTCAACGAAGTCGATGACCGGTCACACGTTCGGTGCCGCCGGCGCGATCGAGGCGATCATGTGCATCCTCGCGCTCCGCGACCAGGTGCTTCCGCCGACGATCAACTACCGTCAGCCCGACCCGGCCTGCGACCTCGACTACGTCCCGAACGAAGCACGCCCCGTGACGCTCGATGTCGCGCTCTCAAACGCGATGGGGCTCGGCGGCCACAACGGCTGCATCCTGCTCGGCCGTGCCGGCTGATCGCCCAGAGCTACTGGCAGACGGTCATGCCGGGCACGACCAGCGCGAAACCGTAGACGACGCCCGCGGCGGCGTAGACCGCTGAGGTGCCCGCCGGGTTCGAGATCGTGAGCGCGTCGAAACCGACGCACCGGACCTCACCGTTCGGGGTGTAGTACTGGTACACGGTCGCGATCGGGTCGAACAGCTTCAGTCCCTTGCTGCTCTTCCAGCCGGTCGGCGTGCCGAGGGTGAAGACCGCGACGACCTTCTTCTTCTGGAAACGAACGGCCATCCCGAGCGGCTCACCGGCGCGGTACGTGAAGAGCCATGTGGGATCGGCGCACTGGCTCCCGCACTGCACGTACTTCGGGCCGAGCCGCTGCTTGACCTGATCCATGGTGTCGCCAAGCCGGACGCCCGCGAGGCTCTGACCTGCGATAAAGACGCCTCTGCTCGGAAGCGCACCTGCCGTTGCGACTCCGATGATCGCCAGGCCGACGATGCACGCAACTGCGGTGACGAGCCTCTTCATACCCAAAACGCTACTCCTTGCAGCCTTCCATGGTGTCCCGGCATCGAGCCGGTGTCGGGCGCGCTTCCGTCTACGAGGGTAGCAACCATCCTGGTTTCTCCACCCTTGGGCTCAGCCGGCCCTTCGGGGAGATCGATCAATAGCGGGGGCAGGATTTGAACCTGCGACCTCCGGGTTATGAGCCCGGCGAGCTACCTGACTGCTCCACCCCGCGACGCAGGACGAGTGTAGCAACGCGCCTGTCCGTGACCGCGAAGCCGAGCCCCATCACCGCCATCCCTGCGACCGTGTCGAGCACGAAGTGGTTGCCCGTGACGATCACGGTGAGGACGATGACCCCCGGGTACGCAGCGCCGACCAGACGCATGCCGACCGCCCTCGCATACCGCACGATCCCCACCCCCACCCCGAGTGCGAACCCGGCGTGGAGTGACGGCAGAGCGGCTACCGGGTCGGAGAGCCCGGCCGACCCCGGCGAGCCGATGTCGATCCCGGCGAGCATGCGAAGCGTGTCCGCGAGCCCGATCCCGGCGAGGCGCGGCGGCGCCGTCGGGAACCCCCAGTGCAGGACGAGCGCAACCGTCGTGGCGACGAGAAAGGCGTTGCGAAAACGACAGAACGCCGCCCGCGAACGTCCGTAGAGCCAGACGAAGAACACCGCCGTGACGGCGACGTGTGCGACGACGTACACGACGTTGAGAGCCTGAACAACCGCGGGATCAGCGAGGAATGCCGCCTGAACCGGCCGCTCCCAGGCCAGGTGCAGCGACCGTTCGAGGAGGGCCACCCCCCGGGCATGCCGCATGGCCAACGGCCAGTCGGGGGCGATCAGCGTGCGCCCCACCTCGTACGCTGCGAACGCACCGAGCGCTACAGCGAGCTGGATCAGGCCGTCATGACGGCCAACAGCGACACGAAGCCAAGCCACGACCCGATTGTAGGACGCGGTTACGATTCCCTCATGAGCGTGCTTCTGTGGTTCTCGCTGGTAGTCGGCCTCGGTGCGTTTGCGGCAGGGCTCGGCGTGGCCGGAATGCGCGCGATCGAAGCGTGGCGCGCGTTTCGCTCGCTGCGGCGACGGACGACGGACGGTATCGCAGACGTCTTCCGGCGACTCGGGCAGATCGAGACCCGACTTGCGACTGCAGGGGCAACCGCAACGGAGCTCGACGAGGCGAGAGCACGACTCTCGCGGACGCTCGAGCGCGCCTCCATCCTCGCTGCTGCTGCCAGTGACGCGCGCCTGCTGACCGGCAGCCTGCGCGGCTTCATCCCGACGAAATGAGCCGCGTCGCCGCGGTCGACCTCGGAACGAACTCGACCCGCCTGCTCGTCGCCGACGTCACGGACGGACACGTCGACGAGATCGTCCGCAGATCGGTCGTTACCCATCTCGGCGAGGGAGTCGACGCCGGGCGAGTCCTGCTCCCGTCGGCGATCGGCCGCGTGTGGAACGTGCTCGGCACCTACCGCGACGAGATCGAGGCGCTCGGGGCCATCCGGACGCTCGCGGTCGCGACAAGCGCCGTCCGCGACTCGGCAAACGGACCCGACTTCCTCAGAGACATCGAGGTCGAGTTCGGCTTCGCGACGCGGCTCCTGACCGGCGCGCAGGAGGCCGAGCTCACGAGACGCGGAGTCGGGGCGGTCGAGCCGGGCACCTTGCTCGTCGACGTCGGTGGTGGCTCCACCGAGCTCATCCTCGGCGCGTTTCGGACGAGCCTGGACGTCGGCTCCGTTCGTCTCACCGAGCGCCACCTCCGTCACGACCCGCCGCTCCCGGCCGAGATCGCGGCGGCCGCCCACGCCGTCGCCTCGCTCCTCCCCGAGCTCGACGTCGCCTCTGCGATCGGCGTCGCCGGGACCGTCGCTCAGCTTCACGCGCTCATCGGCGAGCTCACGCTGCCGGAACTGGAGGCCGAGCTTGCACTCCTTGCGGGGCTGCCGCTTGAGCAACGCCGCCGTGTACCGGGCATGGATCCCGCACGAGCACCTGTGATCCTCGGCGGCACGATCGTGGTGATCGAGGTGCTACGCCGCTACGGGCTCGCCGAGATCGGGTTCAGCCGTCGCGAGCTCCTCGACGGCGCCGCGCTCGACGCGGCGTCCTAGCGCCGCTACCCGGCGTCGGGGCCGGGCGGATCGTCTTCGGCCAGGCGACGCTGAACCGCCGAGCGCGAGAGCACCCCGACGAGGACACCGGCCTCGATCACGGGCACGCGTTGCAGGTCGGCCTCCTCAAGGAAGGCGAACGCGTCGGCAAGGGGAGTCTCGGAGTCGACGGTGGCGTTCGGCACCTCAGCGATCGCGCCTAGCAGCGTCGTGCGCGGGTCGAGACCCGTGGCGACGACCTCGCGGACGAGGGTCTTGCGGGTGATCACCCCAACGAGACGGCCGCCGTCGCAGACGAGGACAGCTCTGACCTCCGGACGGGTGAGTGCCTCGCCCGCCTCCTTCGCCGACGCGCCGATGTCGAGCGCGAGCGGGTCGGGAACCATCGCGTCGCGAACAAGCTGACGCTCCTCGACGATCACGGGTAGATCCCCCGCGCCTCGAGCGCATTCGATACCTCACGGACCCCGGCCACGAGTGCAGCCTGCCTCAACGAGCACCCGTCGCGCTCCGAGAGCTCCCACACGCGGTCGGAGGCATCGGTCAGCTTGTCGGCGAGCCGGCCGCGGATCTCCTCTCGATCCCAGAACAGCCGGCTCAGATCCTGCACCCACTCGAAGTAGGAGACCGTGACGCCACCGGCGTTCGTCAAGACGTCGGGAAGGACAGGGATTCCTCGGGCGGCGAGGATGTTGTCCGCCGCGACCGACGTCGGCCCGTTCGCGCCTTCGACGAGGAGTCGGCATTCGAGGTTCCCGGCGTTCGCGGCCGTCACCTGATCCTCACGGGCGGCCAATACGAGCACGTCGCAGCCGAGCTCGAGCAGCTTCGCGTTGGAGACTGGTGTGGTGCCGGGGAACCCGTCGAGCGAGCCATGCTCCCTGACCCACGCGTGCACGAGCGGGAGATCGAGGCCGGCCGGGTCGTGGATCCCGCCGGAGACGTCGGAGACGGCGATCACGGTCGCTCCGTGCGCGTGGAGCTCGGTCGCGGCGATCCCTCCGACGTTGCCGAAGCCCTGGACGACGCAGCGCAGTCCGGCGAGCGTCCAGCCGAGCCGATCGCAGGCCCGCTCAAGCACCATCACGACCCCGGCCCCGGTCGCCTCGTGGCGAAAGACGGAGCCGCCGATCGAGACGGGCTTCCCGGTGACTATCTCTGGCACGGCATGGCCCTTCTGCATCGAGTAGGTGTCCATCATCCAGGCCATCGTCTGCTCGTTCGTTGCCATGTCGGGTGCCGGAATGTCGACCTGCGGCCCGATGAACGGCGCGAGATCGGCGGTGAACCTCCGCGTCAGACGGTTGTTCTCGTCGTGGGAGAGCTCGAGCGGGCTACAGCGCACGCCGCCCTTCGCACCGCCGTAGGGCAGGCGAAGGAGCGCGCACTTCCACGTCATCCACATCGCGAGCGCTGCGCACTCGCCGAGGTTGACCCCCTCGTCGTAGCGCACGCCTCCCTTCGTCGGCCCGAGCACCGTCGAGTGCTGCACGCGGTAGGCGGGAAACGACTGGATGCGCCCGTCGTCCATCCGCACAGGAAGCGAGAGCATCACTGCCCGCTCCGGGTAGCGGAGCCGCTCGGCGACGAACTCGGGGATCCCCGCCTGCACAACCGCCTGCTCGAGCTGTGTCCGCGCCTGCCGAAAGAGCGGCGTATCCCACTCAAGGCCCGGCGAGAACCGATCGGCGTCGATCACGGCGCGGACTCTAGATGGCCCGCGTGAGTGCCGAGGGAGGGTCTCGAACCCCCACGCCCGCAAGGGCACTCGGTTTTAAGCCGAGCGCGTCTACCAGTTCCGCCACCCCGGCAGGGTCGGCCGAAGGCTACTACTCGCCAGGCATGAGCGACCCGCGTGGCGCGTCGACCGGCCCGCGATAGCGAAGCCGGTCGCGGAAGCCGGCTGCTGCGACGGCGTCGAACCGCTTGCAGACCGCGAGATGCGTCCACGCGCTGAAGACGATCGAGTCAGCAAGCGTTGCGAGCGGGGCAGCCACGATCCCGTCGGGATCGGCGGCGGCGAACCGGCGAAGCGCGGCCACCGCCTGGCGCGGCACCCGGTCACCCCACTGCACGACGACCCCGCCAAGCTGCAGGTTGCGGATCACCTGATACTCGTTGACGGGCTGGTCGTAGATCCCCCAGCCCACCGGATCCACGTAGGCGCGCCCGGTTGTCGGCGGGAACGACGCGAACGGGTCGGGGTCGGTCGGCGGCAGCGTGGTGTACGCCGGCGACGTCGAGCCGGCGCGATAGGTCGCAAACGTGCACCCCGCCGCCTTCATCACCTTCGCCGCCTGCGCCGCGGCCGACGGACCGCGCAGCAGGAGGAACGCCAGCGCTCCCGCAGCGAGCACCAGGAGCACGCCGAGCGAGACGAGGAGTCGCGGGTGGCGTCGGAGGGCGGTCAACAGTTCCTCGCGAGAGATTGTAGGACCGGGTCAGGCCGATGCAGAGATGTCCGTGCCGAAGAACGCCGCCACCGCGACTCGATCCTCGACAAGCGGGCAGTGCGGAAGAGCCGAGAGGAACGCCCGCCCGTAGGGGCGCGTCCGCAGCCGCGGGTCGAGGATGGCAACGACCCCACGGTCCTCGTGGCTTCGAATGAGACGGCCGAAGCCCTGTCGGAGCTGCAGCATCGCCGCCGGGAGCGCGAAGTCGCGGAACCAGTCCCCGCCCCGTGCCTCGACCGCCTCGCAGCGTGCCTCGTGCAGAGGATCGCCGGGGGCGGAGAACGGGAGCTTGTCGATCACAAGCAGCGAGAGCGACTCGCCGGGAATGTCGACTCCCTGCCAGAAGGTCGACGTCGCAAGCAGCACCGAGTCCACCTCTGCACGGAAGCGTTCCAGCAGCCGCTCGCGCGGAAGGTCACCCTGCACCAGCACCTCGTAGGGCACACGGCCCACGATGCGCTGCCGCATCACATCGAGGGCGCGGTAGCTCGAGGTGAGGACGAGCGCCCGCCCGCGTGAGAGCGCGAGCAGCGCAGCCGCCTCGTCGGCAGCCCGCTCGGCGAAGCCGTCTCCGCGAGGATCGGGCATCGTGCGCGGCACGTAGAGGAGCACCTGCTCACGGAAGTCGAAGGGCGACCCGACGACCAGCTCGCGGGCGTTGTCAAGCCCAAGCCGCTGCCGGACAAACCGGGCGTCGTCGCCGGTAGTGAGCGTCGCCGAGACGAGGATCGCCGTGGGCCCTTCGCCCCAGAGCAGCTCGCGCAGCCGGAGGGAGACGTCGACGGGCGCCCACGCGATCGTGTCGGGCTCGGCCCAGATCACGCGTTCGCGCTCTCCCTCGCTCATGCACGCCTCGACCTGGCCGGCGATCGCGAGTGCCCGCCGGGAGAGCTGGTCGAGCCCCTCCCCGCGTCCATGCAGCTCGTCGGCGAGCGCTGCGAGCGCATCGACGAGAACGAGCGCCTCCTCGACCGGAGGTTGGCGAAGCCGCCGTCGTCCGGACGGCGGGGCGATCGCTCCGATCAGACGATCGCCAGCCCGCTCGACGCGATCGAGGGCCCGACCGGGAACGGCCTCGTCGGCCTCACGGCACCCCCGCTCGATGTCCGAGGCGAACCGGCGCAGTGCCGCACGCGACACGCGGCCACCAAGCCACGTTGCGGCGGTCTCCTCGATTCGATGAGCCTCGTCGAAGACGACCGCATCGTGGTCGGGAAGCACGCCCCCACCCGCCGAGAGATCGGCGAAGTAGAGCGCGTGGTTTGCGATCACGAGCTCGGCCTCCCCGGCACGCGCCCGGGCAGCCTCGGCGAAGCAGCTCGACAGGAACGGGCAGCTGCGTCCCGCACAGCGGTCGGCTCCGACCGCGAGCTCGGCCCAGAGTGACGCGGACGGCTCAACCGGAAGCTCGGCACGATCACCCGTCTCGGTCTCGCCGAGCCAGGGAAGGAGCGCCTCGTAGGCGGCCTCGTCGTCGGGGTCACGCAGGAGCATCTGGCCAAACCCCGCGAGCTGCTTCCGGCACACGTAGTTCTGGCGGCCCTTCAGCACAGCGACGTGCACGGTGCGGTCGAGCGCACGGGCTGCAGCGGGGACGTCGTTTGCGAGCAGCTGCTCCTGCAGCGCCTTCGTCGCCGTTGCGATCACCACGCGGCGGCCCGACTCGAGTGCCGGGATCAGGTAGGCGAGGCTCTTGCCTGTCCCAGTACCAGCCTCAGCGAGAAGATGCTCCCCGGTTGCGAGCGCGCGCTCGACCGCAGCCGCGAGCGTGGCCTGCTCGGCCCGCGCTTCGAAGCCGGGGAGCGTTGCGGCCAGAGCGCCGCCGGGGCTGAACGTGGGGTGCACGGACGGACAAGGGTACGGAAGCGAACGGCTATTCCCCGGCCCGCCGCGGAGTCCCGACGAAAAGTCCGCTGGGAGCGTGCTTTTCGTCCGGCGCCGGCATTGACCCACCCGGAAGGAGTGGCTAGATTCTCGCCGTCGGATCCAGTAGGTCTTCGGACTCGCTGGATCCGGCACTCAGCCCCGGGGAGTCTTCGGACTCGCCGGGGCTGATTTTTGTTGCGGCACTGCCCGGCAAGCGCCCGGCTCTGCACGCATGCTCCGTCCGGCGACGTATCTACCGTTGCCCAGCTCGGGTGTCGATTGCGAATCTCATCGGTCTGCTCGGCGCCGCGCTCCTCGGCGCAGCGGTCACGTGGTGGTTCTCGCGCAGCAAGATCGAGTACGAGCGGCGAGCATCCGAGGAGAAGCTCGCACTCGTCCAGCGAAGCCAGGACGAGTGGGAGACACGCCTGCGCGCTCTGACGAGCGAGGCGCTCGAGAAGAGCTCCACGAGCCTCCTCGACCGGGCCGAGGAGCGGCTGCGGCCGATCCGGGAGACGCTCACGCGGTTCGATGAACAGACGAAGGAGCTCGAGCACAAGCGTGTCGAGGCAGTGACCGCGATCGGCGAGGAGCTCAAGCGCGTCGCCGAGGGGCAGGAGAAGCTCCGGTTGGAGACTGGCAACCTCGTCACCGCCCTGCGCAGGCCCGACGTGCGCGGTCGCTGGGGTGAGATGCAGCTCAAGCGCGTGGTCGAGCTTGCAGGGATGCTCGAGTACTGCGACTTCGACACCCAGGAGAGCAGCCGCGATGACGAGGGGCGGCTGCTCCGCCCCGATCTGATCGTCCGGCTGCCCGGCGGCAAGAGCATCGTCGTCGACTCGAAGGCGCCGTTCGACGCCTACGCCGACGCGATCGGCGCCGACGACGTCGACGTCAAGCGGAGGCACCTCGTCCGCCACGCGGCCCAGGTGCGTGACCACATCGCCAAGCTGGGTGCCAAGCAGTACTGGAAGCAGTTCAAGCAGGCCCCGGAGTTCGTCGTGATGTTCATCGACGAGGGCCTCTACCGTGCGGCGCTCGACCAGGACGCGTCGCTGTTCGAGACGAGCGTCGAGGCCGGCGTGATCGTCGCGTCGCCCGCGACGCTGATCGCGCTGCTCCGAACCGTCGCCTACGGCTGGCAGCAGGAGACGATCACCGCCAGCGCACGCCAGATCGCCCAGGAGGGACGGGCGCTCTACGAGCGCATCGGTGTCTTCGCCGGCACCTTCTCGAGCATCGGTCGGTCGCTCGACAAGGCCGTCCGCGACTACAACAGCGCGGTCGCATCCCTCGACACGAGGCTGCTCGTCACGGCGCGCAAGTTTCCCGCTCTCGGCGCGGGCAGCGGCGACCTCCCCGAGGTCGAGCCGATCGACCGGGTGACGCGAACGATCGCCGCACCCGAGCTCGAGTTCGAGGGCGGGCAGGTCGAGCTGCTGCCCTCGCCCGACGAGCCCGGCCAGGGCACCGGGAACGCCCAGCACCCCGAGCACGTTTAATGCGCTGACATCTTTCGAGGAGGACGACGTGACCGACGTACGCGACCTGATCATCATCGGCGGCGGCCCAGCGGGCTACACCGCTGCGCTCTATGCCGCTCGCGCCGAGCTGCAGCCGCTCGTCATCGAGGGGTTCCAGTGGGGCGGTCAGCTGATGATCACGAGCGACGTCGAGAACTACCCCGGATACCCGGACGGCGTGATGGGCCCCAAGATGATGGAGGACTTCCGCCGGCAGGCGGAGCGGTTTGGCACCGAGTTCGTGACCGACGACGTGACGAAGGTCGACTTCTCGCAGCGGCCGTTCCGGATCCAGGTCGACCGCGACGAGCACCTCGCAAACGCCGTGATCATCGCCACCGGTGCGAGCGCCCGCTGGCTCGGCCTCGAGTCCGAGCAGCGGCTCCAGGGCCGCGGCGTGTCGGCGTGTGCGACGTGCGACGGCTCGTTCTTCAAGGAGAAGACGATCGTCGTCGTCGGCGGCGGCGACACGGCCTTCGAGGAGGCGCTCTTCCTCACCCGCTTCGGATCAAAGGTCATCCTCGTCCATCGCCGCGACGAGTTCCGCGCGTCGCAGATCATGGTCAAGCGCGCCCGCGAGCACGAGAAGCTCGAGATCCTGACGCCATACACGGTCGACGAGGTGCTCGGTGACACGTCCGTCACCGGAGTCCGACTCCGGCACGCCGAGACGGGCGAGCCGCTCGATCTCGACGCGGAGGGCTTCTTCGTCGCGATCGGCCACGAGCCGACGACGTCGCTCTTCCTCGACCAGCTCGATCATGACGAGAACCGCTACCTCGTCACCGCACCTGGCTCAACGGCGACGAACATCCCGGGCGTCTTCGCCGTCGGCGACGTGCAGGACCACTCCTACCGCCAGGCGATCACGGCGGCAGGGTCGGGCTGCATGGGTGCCCTTGACGCCGAGCGTTACCTGGCGGAGCTCGAGAGCCACGAGACAGCGGCCGTCTGAGGTCGCAGGGCTACCCTCGAGGTGTGCCCTTCTTCATCTGTCCGCGCTGCAAGGTTCGCCGCTCCGACGCCGACGGCCGCGAAGGCCTCTCGTCCGAGCCGCCCTCGTGCCAGAGCTGTGACTTCGGGTTCATGTTCGAGCTTCTCGAGGACTACTACCCCGCTCCGGCGACGGGCCTCCTCGTCTGTGACCAGGAGCGCCGCGTGCTCGCAACGGGCCGTGGCGTGTTCGAGCTGACCGGCTTCGACGAGCCGTCGATCCTCGGCCGTGACATCGTCGAGGCGCTCTCGTTCTCCACCATCGAGGCGATCGAGACTGTGCGTGAGTGGGGCGTGCGCAAGCTGTCGCAGCCGATCTCCGTCAAGACGCGCGCAGGCATCGCGAAGCCGGTGACAGCCGATCTCTTCCCGGCCTACGACGACGACGGCGGCATCCTCGTCGCCCTCACCCCGGCCTGAGCTAGCCGACCGGAACGCGCGCCGACGGACAGAGGTCGGCGAGAACGCATGTGTCACAGGCCGGCTTGCGCGCATCGCAGACTCGCCGACCGTGCCAGATCAGCAGGTGTGGCAGCCGCGCCCAGTCCGCCTTCGGGACGAGCCGCACCAGATCGCGCTCGATCTTGACCGGATCGTCCTCCCGCGTGAGTCCGAGCCGCTGCGAGAGTCGCCGAACGTGCGTGTCGACGACGATCCCCTGCACGTCGCCACGCTCGGCGCACACGACGTTCGCGGTCTTGCGCGCAACGCCAGGGAGGCGCAGCAGCTCGTCGAACGCGAACGGAACCTCGCCGCCGTGCCGCTCGACCAGGATCTTCATCGTGCCCCGCAGCGCCCGCGCCTTCTGCCGGTAGAAGCCTGTCTGGAAGATGTCCTGCTCGAGCTCCTCCTGCGTAACGGCGAGGTAGTCCTCGGGACGGCGGTACTTGCGAAAGAGGGCCCCGGTGACGCGGTTCACGGTCACGTCGGTGGTCTGCGCCGAGAGCATCACCGAGATGAGGAGCTCGAGCGGGCTCGCGAACGTGAGCGCGATCCTCGCATCGGCATGCTCGACAGCCAGACGGTCGATGATGGCCCGGATCCGGTCACGCCGCCGACCGACCGGGCGCCGCGCCTCCCCCACGTAGCTCCGTGCCATCGCGCCCGCGCTACCGAAACGCCCCGACGGGGTCGCCGCCCGGAGAGCCGGAATGACGTCCACGGGGCCCTGCACACACGCGGTCGAGCGCCGGGCAGCCGGCGCAGGTGAACTCGCTCGGGCGGGGCAAGAACACGCCCGCGTCGAGACGCGCGATCGCCGCCGAGAGCTCGGCCTCCAGCGCCTCCAGGTCGGCTGCCGAGAACGTGGTCGAGACGACGGCGTCTGCGCGCTCGAGAAACGTGTAGACGACCTCGACCTCCTCTGACCCGGCGCGGAAGCACGCGAGCGCGTAGACGAGCTGCTGGACGCGGTACTCGGCCGCGACGATCTCGGCGGGGGTGCGCTCGCCAAGGCGATTCGTCTTGTAGTCGACGACGAGCGCGCGTCCCTCGTGGCGCTGCAGCAGGTCGAGGCGGCCGTGGATGAGCACGCCGTCGTGCTCGAAGGCAAACGGCCGCTCCGGTCGAACATCCGGCAGCGCTGCGACCCGGCGTGCCAGGTCGGAGTCGCAGTACGCCGCGACGAGCTCGGCGACCCGTTCGCGCTCGGCAGCGGTGATAGCCGGGTACCAGGTCTGCACGATGTCCACCGCCGGTACGGCCGGTGCCTGCGGATCCACGAGCTCGAGCAGGCGATGGACTGCGTCTCCGATCTCGGTTGCGAGCATGCCCGTGCCACCTCCCGCCCGCCGCTCCTCACGCAGCCCCGCAACCCGCTCGGCGTAGTAGCGATACGAGCAGCGATCGAAGAGCGAGAGCGCCGAGTACGACAGGCGCCTCGGGTGGTGTAGCGCCGGTGGCGCGATCGGGGGCAGCTCCGGAAGCCGGTAGCCGCGAGCGATGGGGGTGGCCGGTACCTCGGCAAAGAGCGCGAGCTGACTTGCGTCGGGCTCTGCCTCGTCCGGAGCGAGTTCGCCCTCGGCCGCGTGCGCGTCCTCGATCCGACGGTCGACGTGCACGAGGAACGACGCGCCGTCCCGCATGAGCTCGAACGGGCCCTCTGTGCCAGCGAGCTCCGTCTCGCAGTCGAGCCGTTCGAGCACCCACCCGATCGGGGTGTCGCGCTTCTCGTCGATCGAGCCGGAGACGATCAGCCGCTCCTTGGCCCTCGTCATCGCAACGTAGTAGAGCCTGAGCCGCTCCTCCTCCTCGATCGCCTTTCGCGCGTCCTTCACCTCGTCGTAGTCGAAGACGGCGCGTGGCTCCCCGGTGAGCGGGTCGACGATCTTGAACCCGAATCGGCCGTCTGCGAGCGCGAGGATCTCATCGGCAGCCGGCGGACCGGCGCGGTCGCGGCCCGCGTCGGCGACGACAACGACCTTGAACTCGAGGCCCTTCGCCGAGTGGATCGTCAGGAGCCGAACGGCGTCGGCCCCTTCCTCCTCCGAGACCGCCTCGAGCTGCGACGCCCCGACGGCCTCCTGGCTGCGGATGAACTCGACGAAGCCTTCGAGGTCGCGTCCGCGCATCTCCTCGTACGAGCGAGCAAGCCGCATGAGCTTGCGGAGGTTCGCGTACCGGCGTGTGCCGTCCCACCGTGCGAGCACGGCGAGGTCATAGTCGTGGGCGCACACGACAAGCTCGCAGAGATGTTCGAGCGAGACACGCTCCGACGCGGCCACGAGCCGCTCGAAGCGCTGCTTGAACGCGCGAATCAGGCGCTCGTCGTGCGCATCGAGTGCCGGGGGCAACGTCCGCTCGATGCCGCAGAAGAGCGGGCGTCGGGCGGCGTGGCGTCGCACCAGAACGATTGCATCGTTCGACGCGCCGACAAACGGCGACGCGAGCACGGCCGCAACCGCCTCGTCGTCGTAGCGGTTGCGCAGGAGCCGGAGGTACATCAGGAGGTCGACGACCTGTTGCTGCCCGAAGTAGCGGCGGCCGGTCGAGCGGTAGGTCGGGAGCCGGAGCTGGCGAAGCTCATCCTCGTACCACTCGGCGTCGGTACCGGCCTGGAAGAGGAGCACGATCTCGCCCGGGGTCGCAGCGCCCGTGTCCACGAGCTCGCGCACTCGGCGGGCGACGTGCCGTGCCTCGGCCCGGCGCCAGTGCTCACCGCTCCCGCTGTACGACGGCTTGTCGGTGACGAGCAGCTCCACCGGGTGGCCGAAGATCGGGTCCGGGAAC
Organism: Actinomycetes bacterium; assembly: GCA_037142875.1. Classification (GTDB taxonomy): domain Bacteria; phylum Actinomycetota; class Thermoleophilia; order Gaiellales; family Gaiellaceae; genus PALSA-600. The sequence continues at coordinate 80,124 of JBAWZV010000008.1, forward strand.
TCACCCGAGGAGGTGAGATGCTGATAACCGTCGCCAAAGGCCTGGCGGAAGAGGTAGTTGACGGCGGCGAGCACCTCGGGACGTGAGCGGTAGTTCTCGGTCAGGGGAAGCCGTTGCGTGGCTGCCGCACGGCGCTGCCGGAACACCTCGACATCGGCGTGCCGGAAGCCGTAGATCGACTGGAACTCGTCGCCGACGTAGAAGACGTCCTTCGTCGGGCCCGCCGCGAGCAGGTCGATCAGGTCGCACTGGAGCGCGTTTGTGTCCTGAAACTCATCGACCATGATGGCGCGAAACCGGAGCTGCTCCCGCTCCCGGATCTCGTCGTTGGCGCGGAGGAGGTCGCGGGCCACGAGCTGGAGATCCTCGAAGTCGAGCGTGCCTTCGCGCTCCTTCGCCGTCGCGTACTCGGCCGCAAACAGGTTGAGGAGCGTCTGCAAGAGCTCCCGGTCGGCAAGCGCGAGCGTGTCAAGCGCCGTCTTCTCGACGCGCTTGCGGGCATCCTCGTACGCGGCCGCACGAGCCCCGGAGGCGCGGAGATGTCCGAGCTCGATCAGGGCGACCGCGCGGAGCGGAAGCTCGCTCGCCGTGGCGGCGACCTGCTGCTGCTTCTCCGTCGCCCCGGGGTCGGCCGCAAGCGCGGACGCAGCAGCCTGGAGCGCTGCGAGCGCCTCGTCGAGCCGCGGCTCCTGTGCCGGCTCGAACGTGAGGCCCCGTGCGGCCGAGCGCAGGCGATCGTAGACGCCCGTGAGCATCCGGCGGAGCTTCGCCGAGCCGTAGGTGGCGAGCAGGCGCAGCCGCTCCGACTCCTCCCCCTCGCAGAACCGCTCGAGTGCCCGATCGAATGCCTCTGCCTGCAAGACCGCGCCCTGCTCGCCGTCGAGCTCCCGGAACCCCGGATCGATCCCGACGGCGAATGGGTGGGCACGGAGGAGGCGCGCGCAGAAGCTGTGGATCGTCGAGATCCAAGCCCCGTCAAGCCGCTGGGCAAGCTCGGGACGTCCGAGCTCAATGAGGCGCGCACGGATCCGCGTGCGCAGCTCGGAGGCTGCGTTCTTGGTGTACGTGATGACGAGTACCGACTCGACGTCAAGCCCGAGCTGGCACACAGAACGTGCGTAGCGGTCAACGAGCACCTTCGTCTTGCCGGTACCGGCACCGGCCGACACGAAGACCTCACCCTCGGCCTCGACGGCCGCGATCTGCTCGGCGTTCATCACGTCCGCGGCACCCGACACATCGTCCACAGGTCACACCACGCCGGGCACTCACCACCCTTGGGGTCGTGGGCGACCGCACCTGTCCGGATCCGCTGCGCCGCCCCGCGTGCACGGTCACGCGCCGTCTCGACCTGCGCCCAGAAGTCGTCCTCTTCGAGGTAGTCGGAGCGCGAGAAGCCGGGGAGATCGTCGCGCGACTCGGCCCTGAGCATCCCGCGCGGCTTCCGTGGCCCCGAGAGCGCCTGGTAGACCCCTCCGAGCGGCTCGACCCCGACGAGGTCGCGGAGCACCAGCATGTAGAGCGGGATCTGCAGCCGGAGCTGCGTGTCGATCTCCCTGGCTGAGAACGCGCCCTTGCCCGACTTGTAGTCCTGGACGATCCCGCGCGCACTGTAGGGGTCGACGTCGATCCGGTCGATCTTCCCGCTCAGCGACAGCCCGTCGCCGAGATCGAGACCGCGCTTGAGCTCCGGCGCCGAGCGCTCGCTCCCGAACCCGACCTCGAACCGCCGGGGGAGCAGCACAAGCTCCGACGTCGCCTCGTCCTCGATGAACCGCGTGAGATCGCGCCGCAGCGACTCGCGCAGCTCAGCGGCGGCGACCGGGGTCAGGTCGAGGCGAACCCCACCCCGGAGCGCGTCCTCGAGACACCGGCGGAGGAAGAGCAACGCGCTCTGGAGGTTGCCTGCGGTGACGCGGTCGGCGCCGAGCTCCTTCGGCAGCCCCGAGTAGAACGAGTACAGCGTCTGGTGGGCGACCTTGCCGCGCAGCATCGCGTCCGGCTCGGCGTCGATCGTCTTCGGGTCGACGATTCGCTCAAACAGCCACGCCGAGGAGCAGTCGACGAACCGCTCGAGCTCGGTGGCCGCGAACGTCGTGCGGGCACCGAACTCGGCGAGGAGCGCGGGGTTCCGCAGCCGCGTCTCGCGTTCGAAGGCCCTGCGGGCGCGTTGGAGCCGTCTCCCCCAGTCGTTTGCGTCTGCCAGAGCGAGTGCCGCGTCGAGCGTGTCCGCCCCCACTGCGAGCCGCGCCAGCGCTCGAATCCGCTCGCGGTCGGTCGGAGCCCGATCGATCGGCCAGGTCACCTCCGAGAGCGACCGCCGACGTGTGACACGCGCGACGTCGTCGGGCTGGAAGAGGCCCCTGACCTCAATCCAGAACGGGCTCGCCTCGCGAGGCGACCCCTCGTCGTCGGCAGCCTCGCGCACGAGGGTGAGGCGACGCGTGGCGCGGGTGCAGACGGTGTAGAAGAGGTAGCGGTCGCGGCTCACCTGGTCAACGGGCTCGAGCCGGCGGCCGAGCTCGCGGCGGCGATCCTCGTCGAGGAACGGTGAGACGCGCCCGCGCCGCGGAAAAACTCCCTCCTCGAGCCCGACGACGAAGACCGCCTGGAACGAGCGCGTGCGGGCACGGAGGACGTCGAGCACCGCGACGCGCCCTGGCTCGGCAGTCGGCGCGACGGGCACCTCGACCCGCTCCAGCACGGCGAGGACGTCCTCGGGGCGGAGTATCTCGGTCCGCGCCTCCCAGTCGCCGAGCTCGTCGAGCGTCCGGATCGCGGCCGCGAATGCGCGCAGATCGCCCCAGGCCGCATCGCCCGTTGGCGGCGCATCGAGGCCGTGAGCTGACCGGAGCATCGCCTCGAGGAGCGTGCGCACGCCGGCGAGCGGCGAGTCGGCAGCCCGGAGCTCGCGGAGCGCAATGAGCGGGGCCTCTCGCAGCCTCTCGGTCTCCTCCTCGACCCGGTCGGGCGCAGCGATCGCGCGACCACGAAGACGGCCTTCGACGAAGTCGACGTTGATGCGTCCGACGCCGGAGAACGGCGAGCGGAGATAGGTGTAGAGGTCGCCTCGGCCTCCGCCCGCCCAGGCGAACCGCAGCAGCGCCGTCGCGGCTTGACCGAGCGCGGTCGCCGGGAAGCGCACACGCCCCTCGATCGCGTAGGGGATTCCGAAGGTCGAGAACACCGTCTGAAGCGGCGCCCGGAGACGATCGACCGAGGGCGCGACGATAGCGATCTCGTCGAGCGGCGTGCCTGCGCGGACGAGGCCGAGCACATCCTCGGCGACGAGCTCGAGCGTCGCACGGGTCCCCGCGCCTTCGAGGAAGTGGAGCGCCTCGTGGATCGGCGCGTGCTCGACCCGGGGCGGCTCGAAGAGCGATCGCTCGAGGTGCGCGAGCTCGGCGGGCGCGATCTCGCCAAAGGACGGGCCGAGCTCCTGTGTCCGGCCGTCGGCGAGCGCCGCGAGGTCCTCGACCGTCCGTTGCAGCGAAGCAAACACCGCACGCCCGGGCTCGTACGGAAGCGACACGTCGACGTCGGCGCGGCCCGCGAGGGCCTCGAGGAGTGCCCACTCCGCCTCGGTCAGGTCCTCGAAGCCGTAGGCGAACACCGGCTCCCCGTGCCAGGCGTCGAAGTCGCCGGTGAGGAGCTCGCACGCGCGCCGACGCAGGATCCCCTTGTCCCACCAGCCGCCGCGGTCGAGCTCGTCGAGATAGGCGGCGTACAGCAGCCCGAGATCTCCGTCGAGGTCAGCCGGGTCGAGGAGGCCGGAGCCGAGCTCGGAGATGACCGAGGCGAGCTCGTCCACGAAGCCGCCGAACCGTGCCGAGGCGGCAAGCCCCGACTCCCGCTCTCGCATCACCGCCGTGACGGCTCGACGAACGAGAAGCATGCGCTGTGCCTCGCTGATCAGCGGGCGCACCCCGGGGTCGGACGCTGCGATCCGCACGAACAGGTCGTCGAACGTTCCGATCGAGCCGCCGAGCAGGCAGCCTGCGCGGCGGAGCAGGTCGCGTTCGACCCGCTCGACGTCTGCGCGGTTGGGAACGATCAGGAACGGCTCGGTATCAAGGCACGCCAGGTAGCGCTCGAGCAGGAGCGCGACTTTTCCTGCATGCGCAGGCCCGGCGACCAGGCTCAGCCCCATCGGGCCATCGTAGTTCCGTCCGTGACCCCGAGCAGGGGTGCGAAGCGGTCGCATTCACGCTCCGTGCGCCTTTCCCGAAGCGGCGCTCAGAGAACGCGCGCGTTCACTCACACTGCGGTTCTAGGCGTCGGGCGAGGCGTCGTCGTGGTGCGCGGCGTCTGCGGTACGTCGCCGCTTGCGGCGGATCCGATACCCGACGAAGCCGAGCACGGCGACGACCGCGACCGCACCGACGACGTAGAACCCGTAATGGGTGATCGCGTCTGCGGCGGCACGTCCGAACTCGTAGGAGACGAGCCCGAACACGGTTGCCCAGAGGATCGACCCGGCCGCATCGAAGGCCGCGAAGCGCCACCACTGCATGTGACTCACGCCCGCAAGCCAGGCTGCGGTGATCCGGAGAACTGCGACGAACCGCGCGACGAAGACGGTCTTTGGCCCGTGTTTGCCGAAGAACCGTTCTGCACGAGGCAGCACGCGTTCGATCTCATGCCGGATCAGCGGAACGCGACGCAGAAGCGCGCGTCCACCGATACGGCCGATCCAGTACCCGGTGTTGTCACCGATGATCGCGCCGGCTGCCGCAACCGCGATGACGCTCTCGATCGAGTAGTGGCCGTTCGAGGCGAGCACGCCTGCGGCGATCAGCGCTGTCTCGCCCGGAAGCGGGATACCGCAGCCCTCCACCGCGACGAGCACGAAGAGGAGAATCAGCCCGTAGTTTTCGAGCGCATGGGTCACGCGGAGCGAGTCTACGGGGGACCGAGAGGCCGAAACGGTCGTTCAATGCTCCGCGACCTCCTCCCCTTGCGATAGCGTCGCGCCCGCATGAAGGTTGGCGTTCCCAGGGAGACGATGATGGACGAGCAGCGGGTCGCGCTCGTCCCCGACGCTCTCACCCGCATGACCGGCATGGACGTCGTGATCGAGCGTGGCGCAGGTGTTGCGGCCGGCTTTCCCGACGCGGCGTACGAGGCTGCGGGCGCCGTGCTGGTCGATGACGCCTGGACGGACGTTGACGCGGTCGTGAAGGTCGCCCGGCCGAGCGAGGACGAGACGGCGCGGCTTTCCGATCGGCAGATCCTGATCGCGTTCCTCGCCCCGCTCACCGATCGCGCAGGCGTCGAGCGGCTCGCGGGGCGCGGTGTCGTCGGGTTTGCGATGGAGTCGATCCCGCGAACGACGCGCGCGCAGACGATGGACGCGCTCTCCTCACAGGCGACAGTGTCCGGCTACAAGGCCGTGCTGCTCGCCGCCGACAGGCTTCCGCGGTTCTTCCCGATGCTGACGACCGCGGCCGGAACGATCGCGCCCGCCCGGGTGCTCGTTCTCGGCGCGGGTGTCGCCGGTTTGCAGGCGATCGCAACGGCGCGCCGTCTCGGCGCGGTCGTCTCGGGCTTCGACGTGCGCCCCGCGGTGCGCGAGCAGGTGCAGTCGCTCGGGGCGGTGTTTCTCGACCTCGGCGTCGTCGGCGAGGAGACCGAGGGCGGGTACGCCCGTGAGCTCACCCCCGAGGAGCAGCAGCAGCAGCAGGACGCGCTCACCCAGCGGATCCCCGACTTCGACGTCGTCATCACGACCGCCGCGATTCCCGGTCGTCCGGCACCGAAGCTCATCCCTGCCTCCGCGGTCGAGAAGATGCGGGCCGGCTCGGTCATCGTCGACCTTGCTGCCGAAACGGGTGGCAACTGCGAGCTGACCTCCCCGGGCGAGACGATCAGTGTCGGCGGCGTGTCGATCATCGGCACGCTTAACCTGCCGAGCACGATGCCCGGGCACGCAAGCCAGCTCTACGCGCGAAACGTCGCCGCCCTGCTCCAGCATCTCGCCCCCGGCGGCGAGCTCAACCTCGACTGGGACGATGAGATCACGGTCGGCGCGTGCGTCACCCGCGCGAAGGCATCGGCATGAGCCACTACGGCCAGCTCGTCGTCGAGCTCACGATTCTCGCCCTCGCGATCTTCCTCGGTGTCGAGGTGATCGCAAAGGTTCCGACCCTGCTCCACACGCCGCTGATGTCGGGCACGAACGCGATCCACGGGATCGTGATCGTGGGCGCGATGATCGTCGCCGGGTTCTCCGACCCCGACCTGCTGACCGGCTGGGTCGGCTTCGTCGCGATGATCCTCGCCGCCGCAAACGTGGTCGGTGGGTTTGTCGTGACCGACCGGATGCTCGAGATGTTCAAGAAGCGTGAGCCACCCAAGCGTGACGGCGAGGGCAAGGCGTGAGCACCGATACCTCGAACCTGCTCTACCTCGTCACGATCATCTGCTTCGTGCTGGCGCTGCGGTTCCTCTCGTCTCCGACGACGGCGCGGCGCGGCAACTGGATCGGCGCAGCTGGCATGGCCGTCGCAATCGTCGTGACGCTGCTCCAGCACGGCGTCCATCTCGGCTGGCGGATTCCCGTCGGTGCGGCGATCGGGTCTGCGTTCGGTGCGGTGGGCGCCCGGCGCGTGAAGATGACCGCGATGCCGCAAATGGTGGCGCTCTTCAACGGCGTCGGCGGTGGTGCGGCGGCGCTCGTGTCGCTCGCCGAGTTCCACAAGCTCGCTCCGATCGCCGGTCGGCTCCATACCGACGTCTCGCTCTCGATCGCACTCTCGGCGCTGATCGGATCGGTCTCGTTTGCTGGCTCGATGATCGCGTTTGCGAAGCTCCAGGAGCTGATCGGTGGACGTCCGATCACCTACCCCGGCCAGCAGGTCGGGAACATGCTCCTGATCAGCGCGATCGCCGCCTCCGGTGTCGCGATCGTCGCCGGCGCCGAGCGCCAGTGGCTCATCATCGCGCTCATCCTGGGCTCGCTCGTCTTCGGCGTGCTCTTCGTGCTGCCGATTGGCGGCGCCGACATGCCGGTTGTCATCTCGCTCCTGAATGCGTTCACCGGACTTGCCGCGTCGGCGACCGGCTTCGAGCTCGGATCGAACGTGCTGATCGTCAGCGGCGCGCTCGTCGGCGCCTCGGGAACCCTCCTGACGATGATGATGGGGCGCGCGATGAACCGCTCGATCGGCAATGTCCTGTTTGGGGCGTTCGGGAAGGTGCAGGCCGGGGCCGGCTCAGCCGCCCTGCTCGAGGGCACCGTCCGGTCCGTCACCGCCGAGGACGTCGCGATCATGCTCTCGTACTCGCGCAAGGTCGTGATCGTTCCGGGGTACGGAATGGCCGTGGCGCAGGCGCAGCACGCAGTCCGCGAGCTGGCCGACGAGCTCGAGAAGAAGAACGTCGAGGTGGACTACGCGATCCACCCGGTCGCCGGGCGGATGCCCGGCCACATGAACGTCCTCCTGGCCGAGGCGAACGTGCCGTACCCGGCGCTGAAGGAGATGGACGAGATCAACCCGGAGTTCCCGCAGACGGACGTCGTGCTCGTGATCGGCGCGAACGACGTCGTGAACCCTGCAGCGCGCAGCGATCCCGGGAGCCCGATCTACGGCATGCCGATCCTGAACGTCGACCAGGCACACCAGGTGATCGTGATGAAGCGGTCGATGGCGACGGGATTTGCGGGGATCGACAATCCGCTCTTCCTCGACCCGAAGACGGCCATGCTGTTTGGCGATGCGAAGGACTCCGTCCTGAAGCTCGTCGCCGCCGTCAAGACCCTTTGAGCCCCGTCCCCGTCTTCAGCGGGCGGCAGGTTGAGCTCGCCGTGTCGCCCGGTGAGGCGGTTGAGGCGGTGCGGGACGCGTTCGTCGCTCACCACCGTGGCGAGTGGACGATGCCGCCGAAGGTGTAAGTCACGAACTACCCGGCTGGCGACTTCCGGGCGATGCCGGCACTCGGCGGCGGCCACGCGCTCCTCAAATGGGTCACCTCGTTTCCGGGCAACCCGGCGCGCGGCCTTCCGACCGTGTCGGGCGTCGTGCTGCTCTCCGACGCCCAGACGGGCGAGCTGAAGGCTGTGCTCGACGCGGCGGCAGTCACCGCGTTGCGCACAGGCGCTGCCGCCGTGCTCGCGGCGGAGACGCTTGGCCGTCCGGACGCATCGAGCGCCGCGGTGATCGGCGCGGGCGTCAACGGGATCGCTGCAGCCCGGACATTCCTTGCCCGCGACCGTACCGTCGCACTGTGGGATCGCGACGTCGCCCGAGCCGAGGCCGCGGCGGCCCTCGTCGGAGCGACCGTCGCACCGTCGCTTGCGGCGGCGCTCGCCGCCGACCTGGTGGTGACCGTGACTCCGGGTCACGAGATCCTGCTGACCGAAGGGCTACTGGCTCCGGGGCAGCACGTGAGTCTGATGGGCGCCGACGGCCCCGGCAAGGGTGAGGCTTCCGTCGCCGAGCTGCGGCGGACGCGCATGTTCTGTGACGAGTGGGAGCAGGCAAGCCACTCCGGCGATATCTCCCGTGGCGTCGAGGAAGGGTGCATCGGCGTCGCAGACGTGACAGCCCTCGGGGCAGTGCTCGCCGGGGAGGCCGAGGGCAGGCGCTCGGGGCAGGAGATCACGGTGTTCGACTCGACGGGTCTTGCGATTCAGGATCTGGCGATCGCGCGGGCGTGCCTTGAGGCCGCGGGTCGGCTCGAGCTCGCAACGATCGAGCTCTGAGCGGCGTCGGCGTCAGCCGAAGCGCGTCGGGTCAAACAGCTCGATACCCGCAGCCGTCTCGCCCACGATCGCACGGGCGAGAAGCTCACCGCAGACCAGTCCGAGCACGTTGCCGTGGCCGGAGTAGCCGCCTGCTACCCAGATCCGGTCGCGCCCGGGCACGCGCCCCACGAGGGGCAGAAGGTCGGCCGTCTCACCCCAGGCTCCTGACCACCGGTGCGTGACAGGCGGCAGGTGGCCGACGAGCCGGGTGGCGAGCTGCTCGATCTCGCGCTGCACGGCGCCGGTGGTCGCGTCGCTGGCCGTGTACTCGTTTCCGACGTCCTGGTCGCGGCAGCCTCCGATCAGGAGCCGGCCGTCGGGGAGCTGCTGCCAGTAGTCGAATCCCTCGCGCGCGTAGTGCGGGTGCGGGAAGCGCAGCTCCGCAAGCGGTGCGGTCGCGAGCATCTGGCCGCGAACCGCCACCACATGCGTCGCCAGCTCCGGGAGGAGCGACGCGATGAGACCGTCGGTCGCAACGACAACAACGGCGTCGAACGCGTCGAGCGCGTCGGCCTCGACCGGGCGTCGCTCGACGATCTCGACGCCAACCGTGGCTGCGCGGGCGGCGAGACGCCGAACCCAGCGTGGCGGGTCGACTGCCCCGTCGCGCGGGTAGCGGATCGCACCGGCGTAGAGCCCCGCGAGTACCGGTGGGAGCGAACCGGCGGCCTCGACAGCGAAGCCGTCCTCGCGCAGCGCCTCGCCCTCGGCCTCAATCGTCTCGAGCTCGGCGCGATCGGCGGCCAGCCGGAGGCTGCCGACGCGGCGGAATGCGTCGCCGGCGAGGCTCTCCAGCCGATCGAGGCCGAGGTCGGCGAGCTGCCACAGCTGACGCGCGCCGGCGGTGCCCAGACGTGAACGCGCGTCGAGGTAGCTCATCGCACCGCCACCGAGGGCGAAGCCACCGTTTCGGCCACTAGCGCCGCTTGCGACCGCGTTCGTGTCGAGGAGCCGCACGCTCAGCCCGCGCTCGGCGAGTGCAAGCGCGCAGGAGCAGCCCGTCACGCCGGCACCGATCACCACCACGTCGACCTTGGGCTTCGCGACGGCGGAGCCAACCGGGTCGAGCGGTCGATCAAGCCAGTAGGGAGTTGTCGTCACAGCGCGATCCTACGATGGGGCGATCACCTCCTGTACACCCCCGCGCGTCCCTCGACGAGGCCCTCTAGCTCGAGCTCGCTGAGCGCCGCTGAGACAGCAGCCGAGGCCAGACCGGTGCTCGCCGCAATCTGATCGGCGGTCGTCGCTCCACTCGCCAGGGCAGCGAGAACTGCGGCTGCAGGAGAGCCGGGCTCGAACGCCGGCTCCTCGGGGTGAGGGCGCTCGACTCCGACCGCCTGGAGGACGTCGTCGGCGTTCGTGACCGGCGCCGCGCCGAGGCGCAGGAGCGCGTTGGTTCCGTGCGAGAGCGCCGAGGTGATCTCGCCCGGAACCGCGAGCACGTCCCGTCCCTCCTCGAGCGCGAGGTCGGCCGTGATCAGAGCACCGCTTCGCTCTCGCGCCTCGACGACGACGGTTGCGAGCGCGAGGCCGGCGACGATGCGATTGCGAGCCGGGAACCTCCACGGCGCCGGTGCGACCCCAGGTGGATACTCGGAGACGACGAGGCCACCGTGCAGCGAGATCTCGGCCGCCAGACCGGCGTGTGCGCGCGGGTAGTCGCGATCGATGCCACAGCCGAGGACGGCAACCGTTCTACCGCCGGCCTCGAGCGCGCCGCGGTGAGCCCAGCCGTCGATTCCGCGGGCGAGCCCCGACACGACAACCACCCCGGCCGCAGCGAGCTCGCGCCCGAGAAACCGGGCCACGTGGGCGCCGTAGTCCGTGCACGTCCTGGCTCCCACGACGGCGACCGAAGGCTCCGAGAGCAGTGCCTCGTCGGCCTTCCCTCGGAGGAAGAGCCCGGGCGGTGGATCGTGGATCGCACCAAGCCGTGGCGGAAAACCACGTTCGGAACGAGCGACGAACCGGAGGCCGTGGTGCGAGAGCTCACGTCGTGCTGCGCCATGGTCGAACGCCGCCTCGAACCCGGCGAACCCGTGGCTGTGCAGGTCGGACTCAACGGCGTGCGCGTCGCGAGAGGCGGCATACAGGGCGAGCGCAAGCTCGCTCACGCCGGTCCCAGCTCGGCCGGCGAGCGGTACGACAGTGCCTCTGCAACGTGCTCTGCGGCGATCTCCGGCGTTCCGGCGAGCGCCGCGACCGTGCAGGCCACCCGTGCGACACGCGAGCGCCCGCGGCCGGAGAGCGGGAGACGGTCAACGGCCCGGACGAGGAGCTCGTCTGCCGCAGCCGAGCGAGGGAGCGGTTCGAGGAGCCGCGTGCGTGCCGCCACGACTCGTGCGCGGATCGCGTCGGACGGCTCGCCGGGCGCTGCCCCGAGCTCTGCCGCCCGCGGACGCGGGAGTGCGAGCACGAGGTCGAACCGGTCGAGCAGCGCACGCGAGAGACGCTCGCGGTACCTGTCGATCTGCTGCGGCGTGCAGCGGCACGACGCGGCTGGATCGCCCCGGCCACCGCACGGGCAGAGGTTCATCGTCGCAACGAGCTGGAAGCCGGCGGGGAAGAGCGCACGGCCGCCGACGCGAGCGATCGAGATCGTCTTGTCCTCGAGAGGCTGGCGAAGGGCCTCGAGCACGCCTCGTGGGAACTCTGGCAACTCGTCGAGAAAGAGCACGCCGCGGTGGGCGAGCGTCGCCTCTCCCGGGCGCGGGGACGAGCCGCCTCCGACGAGCGCAGCACTCGAAGCCGTGTGGTGTGGCGCGCGGAACGGTGGCGTCCGAACGAGACCGCCGCCCACGCCGAGCACCCCAGCCACCGAGTGGATCCTCGTGACCTCGAGCGCCTCGACGTCACCGAGCGGGGGAAGGATCCCGGGCAGCCGCCGGGCGAGCATGGTCTTGCCGATGCCGGGTGGTCCGGCGAGGAGCAGGTTGTGGCAGCCCGCCGCGGCGATCTCGAGCACGCGGCGGGCGCGCTCCTGCCCGCGGACATCGCACATGTCTGGCGGCCCTACCCGCGAGTCGACCTCCTCGGCAGGTTTCACCTCGACAGGCTGCTGCTCGCCGCGAAAGTAGGCGACCGCATCGGCGAGGTGCGCGACGGGCACTGGCTGGATGCCCGCCAGGGCGACCTCGGGGCCGGACTCCGCGGCGCAGACGAGTCGGTGCGCGCCGCTTCGACGCGCACCCTCGGCTGCGGCCAGCGCCCCGGGCACTGGACGCAGCCGTCCGTCGAGCGCGAGCTCACCGATAGCGGCGTGTCCGTTCAGGCAGTCGGGTGGGATCTGGTGCGACGCGGCGAGAACCGCAAGCGCAATCGGCAGATCGAACCCGGACCCCTCCTTGCGTAGATCGGCCGGAGCGAGGTTGACGGTGATCCGCCGAAGCGGCCACTCGAGCTGCGCGGACGCAATCCCGCTGCGGACGCGCTCTTTTGCCTCCTGACAGGCCCTGTCGGCGAGCCCGACGATTGCGAAAGCCGGAATGCCGCGCTGCAGGTGAGCCTCCACCTCGACCCGGCGCGGCTCGAGCCCAACAAGCGCGTGGGTGACCGTGCGAGCGAGCATGTTGCCACGCTAGACGACGTCTGGCCAGGCGTGTGAAACGAAAGTGGAACGTCTATCGCGGCTAGGAGCGCCGCGCGACGAGCACGTCTTCGAAGTACTCACCGGCACGACGACCTGTGCGCCGGTTCACGTGGCGACGGTGGCGTCCGTCCAGCCGGAGACCCGCCCGATCGAGGATCTCCGGGTAGAGCTCACGGCGGTCGTTGACGACGATCAGCACCGGGCCACCTGGCCGAACCGCAGCGGCCGCGCGTTCGAGCACGCCAGCGACACCGGTGACGTAGGAGGCAATCGCAGCCTTGCCCGTCCCCGCGGCGGCGGCGCCAAGCTCGCGCTCGCGTCGGTCATCGAGACCCAGCAGCTCGTAGGCGTACCGATGTTGCTCGTGGTAGTCGATCAGCCCCGGGTACGGCGGCGAGGTCACCACGACGTCGTAGCGGCGGGCCAGGTCGACCTCAAGCGCGTCACCGTGCAGCACCTCGGCCTCACGGCGGCTACGAACGTGAGCGAACTCCTTCAGCCGTGTGAGCGTGTCGAGGGTGTAGCGACGGACGAAGTGGTCGGCATGCTCGACCGGACGACACTCGCGCTTGTGCTTGTGGCACCAGTACGCCCCCTCCTGCGGGGTCTTCGGGAACTCGAGATCGAAGTGCGCGGTGCGCCGTGCCGAACGTGCAGCGCGGGCGAGGATGACGCGGAGCACGTCGGCGTGCTCGTACTCCGCCGCGAGCGCTCGGAAGGCGAGAAGGTCGGTGACAGCCTGCGGCGCAAACCACGCGTCGACGTACGGCGTCGCCGCAGCCGGCGCAGGCACGTCGCCCCGGGCGTAGCGCGCGAGGACGTCGCGCAGGTCGTGCTCGAGGCGAAAGAGGTTGTAGCTGCCCGTCTTGACGCGCATCAGCAGGCAGTTGAAGGCAGCGAGGTCGACGCCGGTCGCGTCAAGTCCGCTCTCGAGGGCCTGAACGAGCGTCGTCCCCGAACCGGCAAAGGGGTCGAGGACGCGGCCGCCCTTCGGTGCGTAGCGTCCGAGCAGTTCCTCCACGAGCTGCGGAATGAACTTGCCGAGGTAGGGGTGCAGCCGATGGACGTGCTTCGTCCGCACCCGCTCGGGCAGCTCCGCCTCCGACCAGGAGAGGTCGAGGTCGAAGTCCGCGTACAGCGCTTCCTGCGTGACCGCCATGCCGACGAGTTCGGGGGCGACACGAGGACTCCTGGTCCGGCGGCGTCAGGGGAACGCGTTTGGCACGCACTCCACGTCGGTACCGCGGATCGCGACGAGGTCAAACCTCACCTCGCAGCGGGCGAGCTCCGGTCGCGCGGAGAGCCAGCCCTCGGCTGCTCGCGTGACCCGCCGCACCTTCTCGGGAGTGACCATCTCGAGCGGGTCGCCGAAGCTTTCGCCGCCTTTCGACTTCACCTCAACGAAGACGAGCGTACCGCGCCGCAGCGCGACGAGATCGAGCTCGTACCGGCCGACCCACACGTTCGTGGCGAGCACCCGGTAGCCGTGGAGCTCGTACCAGCGAGCAGCTTGCTGCTCGGCGGCGTTGCGGAACCCCACTGCCTACGCCGACGAGAGCGCCGAGGCGTCCGGATCCCCCAGGCCCTTGACGACGTAGGACATACGCTGGATTGCAGACGGTCCGTTGAGCTTGACAGCGTCGACGTGCTGGCGCGTGATGTAGCCCACATGTGAGGCGAACCCGTAGCCCGGATAGCTCTTGTCGGCGACGTGCATGTACCGGTCTCGCGTGACCTTCGCCACGATCGACGCCGCCGCGATCGCCGCCGACTTCGTGTCGCCGTGGACGATTCGACGATGCTCGGGAGCCTCCGTGCCGAGCTCGAAGCCGTCGACGAGGCAGATGTCCGCCGGCCGACACGCCGAGAGCGCCTCGCGCAACCCGCGCAGGTTCGAGCGGTGAAGACCGTCCCGGTCGATGACGCGCGGTGGGATGACACGGATCGAGACCCGGGTGGCGCACGCGACGACGGCGCGGTAGAGCTCGTCGCGCGTTGCGGCGTTGACCTGCTTGGAGTCGTTCAGGAGCCCGAGCGGGCGAGCGCGATGACCTCGGATCGCATCGAGATCGAGCAGCACCGCGGCGACGACGAGCGGGCCGGCAAGCGCGCCACGACCGGCCTCGTCGACACCGGCGACAAAGCGCACACCGAACCGGCGGTCGTATGCCAGGAGCTTCGAGCCGGTGAGCTTCGCCACGCAGCGAGGATAACGGAGCATGCAGAACAGGCCCGCAGGCGTTCCACAAACGTTACGAAGAGGGCCGGGAGGCGGTCAGTGCGGGCGAAGCTCGCGGACGCGAGCCTTCTTGCCGATCTTGCCGCGCAGGTAGTACAGCTTCGCGCGGTTGACGTCGCCGATCGCGGTCACCTCGATCTTGTCGATCTTCGGTGAGTGGAGCGGGAACGTCCGCTCGACGCCGATGCCGAACGAGGTCTTGCGTACCGTGAACGTCTCGCGGGCACCGGAGCCCTGGCGCTTGAGGGTGATGCCCTCGAAGACCTGGATCCGGGCGCGTGTTCCCTCGATCACCTTGAAATGCACGCGCACCGTGTCGCCCGCCTTGAAGCGAGGAACTTCGCGCAGCTGACGCCGCTCGATCTGCTGGATGATTGTGCTCATGACAAGTGATGCCCGAAGGCCCGGTAATCCTAGCGGAACGCGGCGAGGATGGACTGGATGGAGATGCGCGACGGCGGCCAGTAGGTCGCAACGACCCTTCCAATCAGGTTTTCGCGCGGCACGGTGCCCCACCGACGCGAGTCGCAGGACTCGTTGCGGTTGTCGCCCATCATGAAGTACTGACCCGCCGGAATCGTCTGCGACTTGTACGTGTCGTGGTCGCGCCGCTGCGGCTGGACGTAGCCCTCGTCGAGCTTCTTCCCGTTGATGTAGACGAACCCGTCGGTCTCGGCCCAGGTGTCGCCCGGCAGCCCGATCAGGCGCTTCACGAACACCCCACCGGAACCACAGTTCTGCGCCGCAGGCGGCGGTGTGTTGAACACGACGACGTCGCCGCGCGCCGGGCTCCAGATGCGGTAGCAGACCCGGCAGGCGAGGATCCGGTCTGAGAACGAGCCGGTGCACCCGAACGCAGGCTTCGCACAGTGGAGCGTCGGCTCCATCGAGCTCGACGGGATCCGGTAGGGGTTGATCACCCACTGCTTGATCGCAAGGACGATGACGATCGCGCCGACGATGGTGATGAGCCAGTCGATCGCGACTCGCATGCCCTTTGGCAGTCCTGCAGTAAGACGCTCGATCGGGTTTCTCAACGGGTGTGATCCTTACGCCAGCGTTCGACAACGGCGTGGTTCCCGGACAGCAGCACGTCAGGAACCCGCCAACCGTTGAACTCGGCCGGCCTTGTGTAGTGCGGGTACTCGAGCTTACCCTCGAGCTCGGCCGAGAAGGATTCGATCTCGCCCGATCCCTCCGCCAGCGCCCCGGGAAGCCGTCGGGCGATCGCATCGACGAGCACCATCGCCGGAAGGTCGCCGTTTGAGAGCACGTACGGCCCGATCGAGATCGCGTCGGTGCAGAGGTGCTCGACGATCCGCTCATCGAAGCCTTCGAAGCGCGACGAGAGGAACGTGACGTGAGCCTCGCCCGCGAGCTCCTCGACGACCTCCTGGGTCAGCTGGCGCCCCTGCGGCGTCAGCGCAACGATCCGCTGCGGCCTGTTCGCGCCGTAGGCGGCCTCGAGCGCGGCAGCTACGACATCGACGCGCAGCACCATCCCCGCCCCGCCACCGTAGGGCTCGTCATCGACCTGGCCGGAGCGAAGCGGCGTCGTGTCGCGGTAGCTGAAGAGCCGCAGGTCAAGCTCGCCGCCGAGAACGGCCGACACGGGCCGCTGCTCGGTGAGCCATGAGAAGGCGTGCGGGGTCAGAGTGAAGACGTCGAGCTGCACGGAACTCAGGCCGGGTCGAAGAAGCCAGGTGCGACCAGGATACGGCCCGCCTCGAGATCGATGTCGAGGACGCAAGCTCCGACAAGCGGCAGGAGCGTGCCTCCTTCGAGCTCGATCGAGTCGTTCGCGATCCCCGGCGCGATCGAGACGACGGGGCCAAGCGAACGGCCGCCCTCCTCGACGACCTCGAGGCCGATCAGCTGGAAGGTGTAGTACTCGTCCTCGGACGTCGCCGGCAGCGCGTCGAACGGAACCTCAAGCGCAGCGCCGCGCGAGACAGAGCGGTCGAGCCGAATGACCGGGCGACCGCCGGCTCCGTGGCGGGAGGCGGTGACGGAGTACTTCTCATCGCCGCTGAGCAGGTGTGCTCCGAGCGCAAACCAGCGGGCGTCCTCGCTTGCCTCCTCGACGAAGAACGCTCCGTCGAGTCCATGCGGGCGGCCGACTCGGCCGACGACGACCCGATCGGAGCCGCTCACTCCGCGATCTCGACGAGCACGCGACGTCCCTCGCGCACGGCACTGGTACGTACGACCGTCCGGAGCGCGCGCACAATCCTGCCGCCGCGGCCGATCACCTTGCCGACGTCGTCGGGGGCGACATGGAGCAGGAGAACGAGAGCGCCTTCGCGCTCTTCGGTGTCCACCCGCACTGCCTCCGGCTCGTCGACCAGCTCGCGCGCGAGATACGCGAGCAGCTCGGCCATTAGGAGATGCCTGAGACCTTGATCAACCGAGCGACTGCCTCGGTCGGAAGGGCGCCCTTGCCGAGCCAATCCCGCACGCGATCCTCATCGAGGTCGATCGTGGAGGGATGGGTCTGCGGGTTGTAGCGCCCGACGATCTCGAGGAAGCGACCGTCGCGCGGTGAGCGCGAATCGGAGGCGACGACGCGGTAGATCGGATTCTTCTTGGAGCCCACACGGGTGAGCCTGAGCTTGACTGCCATGCCCGAAGGTTACCTACGACTGCTCTTCCGCTTCGCCTTCTTCCGCTTCTGCTCGGCTTTTCGGCTCTGCTGCGAGGTTCCGGGCGCGCCGCCGGGGGCACCAAGACCGCCGAGATTGCCGAGATTGCCCATGCCGGGCAGCGACGGCATCTTCCCCTGCCCCATCGACTTCATCATCTTCTCCATCATCTTCCGCGCCTCGAGGAGCTGGTTCACCTCCTGCACGTTCGTGCCGGAGCCGCGGGCGATCCGCTGACGGCGATGCCCGTCGATCAGATGGGGAACTGCGCGCTCATGCTTGGTCATCGAGAGGACGATCGCCTCGGCGCGGCGGATCTTGCCCTCGTCGATGTCGGCGTTTGCCAGCTGCCCCATCCCGGGGATCATCTTCATCACTCCCTGGAGCGGCCCCATGCGCCGGAGCATCCGCTGAGCCTGGAGAAAGTCGTCGAAGGTGAACTGTCCCTTGCGCATGCGTGCTTCCATCTCGGCCTGGTCGTCGGCGGACGAGGCCTGCTCGGCGCGCTCGATCAGCGAGAGCACGTCGCCCATCCCGAGGATGCGTGACGCCATCCGGTCGGGATGGAAGACCTCGAAGGCGTCGAGCTTCTCGCCGGTCGAGGCGAACATGATTGGACGGCCCGTGGCGGACTTCACCGAGAGCGCTGCACCGCCGCGGGCGTCGCCGTCGAGCTTCGAGAGGATGACGCCGTCGAACGCGATCCGGGCCTGGAAGGCGGTCGCGACGTTGACGGCCTCCTGGCCGGTCATCGCGTCGAGGACAAGGAGCGTGACGTTCGGCTTCGCAACCGCGTGAACACGGGCGAGCTCGTCCATGAGTGCCTCATCGATCTGAATCCGGCCGGCGGTGTCGACGATGACCGTGTCGACACCGTCCTCACGCGCTCGGGCGAGCCCCTGCTCGGTCGCGGCGACCGGGTCGGTCGTGTCGCTGCGATACACGGGGACACCGAGCTGGGCACCAAGCTGCTCGAGCTGGTCGATGGCTGCTGGCCGCTGAAGGTCGGCGGCAATCAGGCCAGGCTTGCGGCCCTGGGCTGCGAGCCTGCGGGCGAGCTTCGCTGTGGCGGTGGTCTTGCCGGAGCCCTGCAGACCGGCGAGCAGGATAACAGCCCGGCTCGGCAGTTCGAGCTCAACGGCTCCCGAGCCCATCAGCTCGGTCAGCTCGTCGTGGACGACCTTGACGACCTGCTGGCCGGGCGTGAGGCTCTTGAGGACGTCCTCGCCGGTCGCGCGCTCACGCACACGGGCGACGAAGTCGTCGATGACACCGAGGTTGACGTCTGCTTCGAGGAGCGCGAGTCGGATCTCGCGCATGGCGCGCGAGATGGCCTCATCATCGAGCTTCCCGCGCTTGCGCAGGTCGCCGAGCACTCCGCCGAGGCGGTTTGAGAGACCGTCGAACACACCCCAAGTGTACGTGTGCCCGAAACGCACGAAGCGCCCCGGGCGGGGCGCTTCGTGTCATCCGAGGAGGGAGGGCGCCGGCCCAAGCAGCGGGCCGGGCCGGCGCCTTTGGCGCGTGAA
>JBAWZV010000009.1:0-40071 GCA_037142875.1 Actinomycetes bacterium
GAGGGAGTGGTTCGGCGTCGGTGCTGCTGTCCTTGGGCTCGTTTTCCTGTCGGCGTCGCTTGTCGGCGGCACGGACGGGGGGCGTCCCGGCTCGTGGATGGCCGTCTCACTCTGGCTTGCTGTGTCGGGGCTCCTGACGCTTGTCGCGATCGGACCAGCCGCTCCGCTCCTCGCGCCTGGCGCGGGTCTCGGACTTGCCGCCGGACTGATGTACGCGGCGGCAGATGTCGGAACGAAGGCTGCGGTCGGCGGCGGGATGTCGCTGCTTTTCATCGCACCGGTCTGGGCCTGCCACGGACTAGCGTTCACGCTGATCCAGCTGGCGTTCCAGCGGGGTCGGGCCCTTGCGACCGCGGGACTCTCGTCGTTCTGCACGAACGCCTTGCCGATCCTCGGCGGGATCGTCGTCTACCACGAGCAGGTTCCGGGCGGCACGCTCGGCGCCCTTCGGATCGTCGCCTTCGGCTGTGTCATCGTCGGCGCGGCTGCCGTTGCACGGCGCGAACGCCCCGAGGGGCCAGAGGTCGACGCGCTGGCGCCCAGGCCGCTCCCGGTCGAGGTCTGACCGCTCCAGGGCGACTCTCGCCCGTGCGCCCCCAGCTAGATTTGGACGTGCTTTGACGGGGCGTGGGCGGACGACGGTCGGGAAGCCCCGCCGGGGAGCACACGCCGCGCACTCGGTTCGACTTCGCCTGCTCGCCACGGCGAGCGGCATCGTCGCCATCGTCATGGGTGTCGGGGTGGCGTTCGCAGGGTCGCCGGGGGAGATCGCGTCGGGGGTCAGGATCGACGGCATCGATGTCGCAGGGCTGACGCCCGCGCAGGCGCAGGCGAACCTCGAGGCGCGGAGTGCAACGCTCGCCACCGCCCCGGTTACCTTCGTTGCCGCCGGACGCCGCTTCACGATCCGGCCCGTCGAGCTTGGCGTGACCGTCGACTGGGCCGCGGCCGTTGCCTCTGCCAGCAGGGCGGGTGACGGAAACGGCGTCGTGCGCGGGCTGCGTCGCGTCGGGCTTCGTCTCTTCCCGAAGGACATCACCCCGCTCGTGTCCGCCTACGACGCCGCGGTCGACTACGAGGTCAGCAGGCTCGCGGACACGATCGATCGGCCGCACCAGGAGGCTCGCCTCGTCCGCCGGGGCCTGGTGGTCGGCATCGTGCCCGGGAAGAGCGGGCACGTCCTCGATCGAGTCACGGCCTCACGGGTCATCGTGGCGACCCTCGCGGCCCCGCCGCGCAGCCCCGTCAACCTTCCTGTCAAAACGGACCCGCCCAAGCGGAGCGGCGCGTCGCTTCGCCCGACGCTGGCGCTCGCCCGGCGGGTCGTCTCCGCTCCCGTCATGCTCGAGCTGGGATCGACGCGGATCGAGCTTGACCAGACGCGCCTTGCTGCGATGCTGCAGCTTCCCGCCGCCGGAGGTGCGCTCGCACTGGACGGAGCCGCTGCGACGCGGTACTTCGCGGGACTCGGCCGGACGTTGAGCCGCCCGCCCCGCCCAGCCACCTTCGCCGTTTCAGGCGCCCACGTCCGGATCGTCCCGTCCACCCCTGGGCTTGCACTCGACGTACCGCGCACAGCCACCGCCGTTCTCGCCGCTGCGGAGCGGCCCCGGGGCCGGATCGCACGGCTCGCCGTCGCAGAGATCGAGGCGGCGCGCACGACCGCGGCGGCGGCAGCGATGGGGATCACCGGGCTCGTCGGGACCTACGAGACGTTCTACGGTGGCGTTCCGAATCGGATCCACAACGTCGACCTCGTCGCGCGCCTGATCGACAAGCACTTCGTCGCTCCCGGCGCGACGTTCTCATTCAACGCGACAACGGGCGAGCGCACCGCGGCGAAAGGGTTCCTCGAGGCGCCGGTCATCATCAGCGGAGAGCTCTCAACCGGCCTCGGCGGGGGGATCTGCCAGGTGTCGACCACGGTGTTCAACGCGGCGTTCGAGGCGGGCCTGCCGATCACCGCGCGCACGAACCACGCCCTCTACATCTCCCACTATCCCCTCGGACGCGATGCGACCGTCAACTACCCCGACACCGACCTGAAGTTTCTCAACGACACCGACCACTGGATCCTCCTGAGGACGTTCGTCGAGTCGTCCTCGCTCGTTGTCTCCCTCTACGGCACGCCGCAACACCGCCGCGTCGTCACCGAGGCCGCGCCGCTGCGGTTCGTCTCGCCGCCGCCGATCAAGCGTAAGACGGACCTGGCGCTGAAGCCCGGCGAGCATGTCGTGGATGACCCGGGCGTCCCGGCGGAGGCGACGTCAGTTCACCGACTCGTCTACGACCGCCACGGCAAGCTCCTCTCGGATGCGACGTGGGTCTCGAACTACGTGGCGTCACCGAAGCTTGTTCGGATCGGCCCGAAGGAGAAGACGAAGGCGGTGACGCCGAAGAAGGCTGCGGCGCCCGCAGCTACGACGACGCAGCGCTGATCGCGTCGAGCAGCCAGGCCGGCGTTCGCGTCGGCCGGAGCGTCGCTCCGTCGACCGTGCCATGGGCCGTCCAGCCCTCGGCGAGCAGCGTCCCGTCCCGCTCGATCGCGTACTCGAAGCGGAACCGCGCGCCGCGTGCAGCGATGCAGCGGGTGTTGACGAGGAGCCGGTCGTCGAAGAATGCAGGCTGGATGAACCGACAGTGCGCCTCGAGTACGAGCGACTCGATGCCCTCGTCGCGAAGCCGCTGGTACCCGCCGGCGAAGCGTTCGAGGAACTCGACGCGGGCGATCTCGAACCAGACGAGGTAGTTCGAGTTGTGCACGACGCCCTGCGCGTCGGTGTCGGCGAAGCGCACCCGCACGTGCGCTGTGAAGTCGAACCCGTCCACGCTGTGGATCGTAGGCGCGGACGCCGGGTGCGGATCTCTGGAACCAGCTTTGAAAACAGAATTGTCCCCTGAGCAGGGGAGAAGCATCGCCACTCCACCCGGCACGCGAGCTCCGGGTGCTACTCTGGTGTCCGCTTGGAACCCTGCGTGCCGCTCACAGGCGCGCGGCCCGAGCCGAGGTAGCCCCTCCGCGCCATTACTCCGGCGCTCTCAAAGACGAGCCGCGACCACAGGCTCGCATTCGTGTCCCCGATCAGGAGGTCTGATTCTGCGTTCTCGTCTGGCCATATCAACCGTAGTTCTTGCGTCGCTCGGCTCCGCCGGCGCCGCCACAGCTCGCACGACCCTTCCCAGCTGGTGGGTGCCGAAGGCGCTCTGCGTCCACCGCCACGAGTCCCTGGACTGGCATCGCACGACCGACTGGCTCGGCCGTCCCTCGGTCGACCACGGTGGCATGCAGATCGACGTCGGCACCTGGAGGCACTTTGCGCCGCGTGGGTATCCGCGCAGCCCAGCCGACGCGTCCCCGCGTCAGCAGCTCCGCGTCGCGTACCGCATCTGGCTTGCCAATGGTCGACGGTTTGGCGGCAGCCAGTGGTACCACTCGGCTCGGGCCTGCGGCGTGAGCTGACGGCCGGCGGCTCCCGATCAGACGAGGGCGAGCTCGAGCTGGGCGTGATCCTCGAGTCCGGAGACGCCCACGCCGACGAGACGCAGCGGCCCCGGGCGGTCGCGGAGCGCGCGGTCGAGCAGCGAGCAGGCCAGCTCGCCGATCCGCGTACCGTTGTCGGTACCGGCCCGTAACGAGGTCGAGCGGCTCCGGATTGCGAAGTCCGGGTAGCGCACCTTCGTCGTGACTGTCCGCGCGACCTGACCGCGCTCGCGCAGCAGGGCCGCCAGGCGATCAGCCATGCGGCGCAGCTCGTCGTGTAGCCGCTCGGGGTCGCCGACGTCCCGCGGGAACGTCTCCTCGCTCGAGATCGACACTCGCTCGGTCGAGACCTCGAGGTCGCGAGGGTCGATCCCACGCGCACGGTCGCGAACGAGCAGGCCGACCTTGCCGGGGAGTAGACGTCGGAGATCCTCGTCGGTGAGCGCCGCGAGATCGCCGATCGTCATGACCTCGGCTGCGCTCAGGTGCTCCTCGGCCCGGGGGCCGATACCAGGCAGCACGCGGATCGGAAATGGCGCAAGAAACGACGCCTCCTTGCCGGGACGCACGACGGTGAGCCCGCCCGGTTTCCGCCGATCCGAGGCGACCTTCGCGACGACCTTCGAGGTCGCAACCCCGAGCGAGCACGAGAGCCGTGTACGCGCCCGGACGACCGCGCGAACGGCCTCGGCAATGGCTCGGGCATCGTCGAACGCCGGGGCGATCTCGCCGAGGTCGAGGTAGCCCTCGTCGATACCCGCCTGCTCGACTGTCGGGACAACGTCGCGCACGGTCGACCAGACCTCCCGTGAGTACTCGCGGTAGAGGGACATGCGAGGGGGCACGAAGACGACCGAGGGGCATCGACGCAGCGCCTCGGCGCACGACATCGCCGACCGGATCCCGAACTCGCGCGCCAGGTAGTTCGCCGTCGCGACGACGCCACGCCCGTGCGGGTCGCCGCCCACGACGAGCGGCACGTCACGAAGCTCAGGGCTTTCGAGCTCCTCGACTGCGGCGAAGAATGCGTCCAGGTCGAGGTGAGCGACGATCACCTCTCTGACGGTAGCCCGCGAGGCGGGCGGCCCCGGTTACCCCACGGCCGACGCGATCCGCTCGGCGAGCGCTTCGGCCTGCTCCACGCTGAGCCCAGCCTCCTCGGCGAGGAGCGCCTTTGCGATGGGGTGTAGCGCCGGGCGCTGCACGTGCACAGCCTCGAGGTAGCGGCGGGTCGCCTCGGCGATCCGTGCCGGTGACGCACCGGTGCGGGCAAGACGCTCGACGAGGGCGCCAAGGCCGCTGCGCTCCGGCGCCGTCAGGGTTACGGTGAGTCCCGTGCGGGTCAGCTCGATGTGCTTGAGCCGGTTGTGGAAGACGCCGATCACCGCCGAGCCGACGCCGAGCACGAGCAGCACGATCGCGAGCGTCACCGAGCGCCGCGACGGGACACCGCCGTCGGGGATCGGCAGCCAGACCTTCCAGACCGCAGCCCACACGAGCGTCGCCGAGAGCGGGAGCAGCACGACCAGGGCGAGCCGTTCCCCGGCCCACCCGAACACCGCGGCAACGGCGCCCAGGACTGCTCTCACATGAGCGACTCTACGCCGTTTTGGCGTCCGGTCAAGAGCCGGGTTTGCAGGTGCTGGCGACTCGCGTATCGTGTGCGCAGACGCCGAAACGAAAGGGTGGCCCCATGGTCAGAAAGACCGTTATCTCCCAGCTCGCTTCGGTGAGCGAAGGTGCCCTCGCGAAGGTTGCAAGCAGCGGCGCAACCAAGCAGGCACTTCAGGGCGCGATGCATCTCAAGGATCGCGGCGAGAAGATCATCCACGGCCTCGAGTCCGTCGAGGACAGGCTGCTGGCGATCGAGCAGCGTCTCGAGACGCTCGAGCAGGCGACGAAGCCGAGGCGCACCGTGCGCCGCGCAGCCACGCCGAAGCCGCCCAAGGCCTGAGCGCAGCTAGACCGGAACGCGCAGGCGCAGGGCGGCGGGCACGATCTCGAACCGCGCCGGCGTCGTGCCGACCTGCTCGCCGTCGAGCTCGATCGGAAGGTTGACCGGTGCGGTGACCGTCACGCTCGCGCTGCGCATGACCTCGACCTTCGGGTGGTCGATGTAGCGCCCGGAGTAGAGCTTCGGTGAGGTCGTGACGAAGTCGAGCTTGTTGATGTCGCCGATCAGGATCGCGTCGAACAGCCCGTCGTCAGGCTTGGCACCGGGGGCGAGCTGCATGCCGCCGCCTGCGAAGCGGCCGTTTGCAACGATCACGTCGTGCATCAGCCCGCGACGCTCGACGCCGTCGAGGACGACGGTGACCTCGGTGTTCTGCCAGCTGACGAACTCGCGGACGAGGGCCGCGTAGAACGTCGCCTTCCCGCCGAGCGCCTTTGACATCTCGTTCGCCCGCTTCGCGACCGCACCGCTCATCCCGGCCGACGCGCTGTTGGCGAAGTAGTGCAACCCCTCGTCACCCTCGTGCGTCCGAAATGTCACGCGGCCCAGGTCGACGGTCAGGGTTGCCCCGTGGAGCGCGACCCGGACAGCGTCCTCGAACTTCGCCGGGATCCCGTAGGTGCGGCCGAAGTCCTGCCCCGTGCCCGCCGGGAGAACGGCAATCTCGGCGCCGAGATCGGCCACGCCGTTGATGACCTCGTTCAGTGTCCCGTCGCCGCCCACGACGACGAGCAGCGTGTCGTCACCGGCCGCCCGCCGTGCGAGCTCGGTCAGATGTCCGGGGTGCTCGGAGAGCAGGAGCTCGCCGATGAGGCCCAGCTCGGAGGCACGGCGTTCGAGCTGCGGCCAGCGCCGACCCGTTGAGCCGTTGCCGCTCGCCGGGTTGACGAGGAAGACGGTCCGGGCGCTAATGCTTGTCGGAGATCGCGACGTCGAGAGCAAGACGCGTCATCCGGTCGACGGACGCGCGCAGCTCCTCGTCGGTGATCCGGGTGAACGTGCCCTCGACGACGATGTCGCTGACCGTCAGCAGGCAGGCAGACTGGACGCCGCGGATCGCCGCAACGGTGAAGAGCGCAGCGGCCTCCATCTCGACGGCGAGGACGCCGCGCGACGACCAGCGCTCGTACTGACCCTCGTTCGGGTTGTAGAAGAGATCGCTCGAGACGATCGGCCCGACGTGGAGGTGCTGGTTCGCGTGCTTCGCGATGTGCACGGCCTCGTGCACGAGATTCCACGAGGCGGTCGGACAGTGAGGCTCGCCGCCGACGAGATGCGTCGCGGTCGAATCGGCCGGAACGGCCGAGATCGCAACGATCAGATCACCGAGCGCGTGGCTCGGCTGGAGCCCGCCGCAGGTGCCGACCCGGATCAGCTTCTTGCAGCCGAGCTGGATCAGCTCCTCGAAGACGATCGTCGCACCAGGACAGCCCATGCCCGTTCCCTGAACCGACACCGGCTTGCCGTTGTAGGTGCCGGTGTAGCCGAGCAGGCCGCGCTCTGCGTTGCGCTGCACGACGTCGTCAAGGTAGGTCTCGGCGATGTACTTGGCCCGGAGCGGGTCGCCGGGAAGGAGGACGGCCTCGGCGTATTCGCCAGGCTCTGCGCGGACATGGAGGGGCATGGCGCAGGACTCTATCGGGATACGCGAGGATTGCGGAATGTCATCGCTGATCGAGCCCACCTACGCCGAGGTGGTCGCCTTCTGCCAGGCCTCGCCCGTTGAGCGGGTGTTCCTCGAGGACGTGGCGCGCCGAGGGCTCGGCCGCTTCGTCGCGATCGCCGCGTCGGACGGGTTGCTCGACGCCCTGTGCCACGTCGGTGCGAACTTCGTCCCCTCCGGGCGTGACTGCGGACGGTTCGCGGAGTCCGTCGCGCGCAGCCGGTCGAAGATGATCATCGGCGACCAGGTCGCCGTCAACGAGCTCTGGGCCGAGGCCGAGCGGCTCGTCAAGTCCCCGCGGGAGGATCGGCCCGGGCAGCCTGTCTATGCGATCCGGGCGCTCCCGGCGCCCGGCGACAGCGGGCTGCGTCCCGCGACGCTCGAGGATCTCGACCTTCTCGTCCCGGTGTGCGCCGCCGCGCACACC
Source organism: Actinomycetes bacterium (assembly GCA_037142875.1). Classification (GTDB taxonomy): domain Bacteria; phylum Actinomycetota; class Thermoleophilia; order Gaiellales; family Gaiellaceae; genus PALSA-600. Next base: position 7,526 of record JBAWZV010000009.1, read on the forward strand.
GAGGAGCTCGGGGTCGACCCGCTCGAGCGCGACGCGGACGGGTTCCGCTGGCGCACGCGCGCGCAGATCGAGGAGGGCCGGTCGTGGGTGTGGGTCGAGAACGGGACGATCCTGTTCAAGGCTGAGGCGTCGGCGTGGACTCCCACCGCCGTGCAGGTGCAACAGGTCTGGGTCGACCCGGCTGCGCGCTCGCGCGGGTACGGGAGCCGCGGCATGCGCGATCTCTGCCGCCTGTTGCTCTCGCTCGTTCCCGTCGTGACTCTCTTCGTGCGCACCGAGAACGAGCCAGCGCAGCGGCTGTACGAGTCGATCGGGATGGAGCGCGCAGGGACCTACCGGTCGCTGCTCTTCTGAGGTGCGCTAGGCGTTCGTGATGCGGTAGGTGAACGTCGCGAGAGCCTTGCCGCTCGCGCCCTTCGCCTTGAACGTGACGAGGTCACCGACCTTCAGTCCGCTCATGTTCACATAAAGACGGTCACCCGGCGCCGTCGTCGGAAGGAACAGCACGTGCTCCTTGCCTGCGCTGAGGAGGATCGCGCCAACACCGCGCTCGTCCTTGTTGGTCATCACGGCCCAGGCGGTCGAGAGCTTGATCGCGCTGGTCGCAGAGACGTCCATCGAGCTGAGCGAGATGCAGCCGTTCATCTCGAAGTGGAAGAAGCCGGGGAAGGCCTTTGACGCCTGCACGGTCAGGACGCAGCCGGACGCGACGGGCTTGGTCGCGGCCGTTGCGGTGGCGGTTGCGACTACCGAAACACCAACTGCTGCGATGAGAAGCGCGCGACGCATGAGTCGAGACTAAAGGTATCCGGTCCGGCCGGCAAGCCGCGTACTAATCTGGGTGCATGGACACCGCGATCCTCGCGCGCCATGGGGAGAGCCGGTACAGCGTCCGCGGGCTGTTGAACGGCGACCCGGGCGTGGCAGTTGGACTCACCGACGCCGGGGTTGAGCAGGCTCGGGCTCTCGACGCGGTGCTTGCGGATGAGTCGATCGATCTCTGTGTCACGAGCTCGATGGAGCGCGCTCGAGCGACAGCCGACGCAGCCCTCGGCGATCGGCCGGTGCCACGTCTCGTGCTGCCTGAGCTCAACGATCCGGTCTACGGCGTGTTCGAGGGGAGGCCGCTCGATGAGTACCGCACCTGGGCGAGCGCCGCGCCCTCCACCGAAGCCGCACCCGGCGGGGGAGAGAGCCGGTACGCGATTGCCCGACGCTACGCCGGGGCTTTCAGGGCGATCGCTGCGTTGCCCGACCGCACCGTGCTCGTCGTCTCGCACTCGCTTCCGGTCGCCTACGCGCTCCTGCTGCGGGACGGCGGGCAGCCCGTGGCGCGGGTGCCGCTTGCGGACTACGCCACGCCCTACCGGTTCACCGCCGACGAGCTGGAGGCGGTCGTTGAGGCTCTCGACGCCTGGCTCGCAGCACCCGACTGGTGACTCCGAGCAAGGGCTGAGAGACTGTGGAGGTGGACGTCCTCTCACGTGTCGCCGCGCACATCAGCGAGCACGAGCTGATCGAGCCGGGCGGGCAGGTGCTCTGCCTCGTCTCCGGCGGCGCCGACTCGACCTGTCTCGTCTTTCTGCTGCGCGAGCTTGGCTATCGGGTCTCCGCGCTCCACATCGCCCACGGCCTACGCGGGGCCGAGTCCGACGCGGACGCCGAGTTCTGCCGAGAGGTGCTCGGGGCCACGGTTGTCTCGCGGCCTGGTGCGGGGCTCGGCGAGGCGGAGCTGCGCGACCTCCGCTATGGCGTTCCCACCGACCGGCTCCGCGCAACCGGGCATACCGCGAGCGATCAGGTCGAGACGATTCTCTACCGACTCGCGACGAGCGGAAACACGAGGGGGATCAAGGCGCGCCGGGAGGACGGGATCGTTCGCCCACTCCTGCTGCTGTGGCGAGAGGAGACCGAGGAGTTCTGCGGCGAGCGCGGCGTTGCGTTTCGGGTCGACTCGTCGAACCCGGCGACCGTCCGCGGCCTCATCCGCGGCGAGATCGTGCCGCTCCTTCGGCAGATCCACCCGGCCGCCCGCGAGAACATCCTGCGCGTCCTCAAGGAGCGTCGCACCCTCACGCCTGAGCTCGCCGAGCTCCTCGACTCGCCGGTCGGGTCTCGTCGCGTCGACCTCGGGGGCGGTGTTCAGGCAGTGCGCGAGCACGACCGGCTCTGGCTCGAGAGCGGGCCGGTCGATCTGCACGGCGAGGTGACGTTTGGCGGCTTCCGGATCCGCTCCGACCTCCCAGGCCTTAGGGTACGGGGGTGGCGACCCGGCGACCGCCTGGTCGGCCGCTCGAAGAAGGTGCAGGACGTGTTCGTCGACGCGAAGATCCCCCGCTCAGATCGTGAAGGCTGGCCGCTTGTCGTTCGAGGCGATGAGGTGGTCGCAGTGCCCGGGATCGTCGCCGCCGAGGGCGTCGAGGCTGTTCGGATCGAGGAGGAGCGGTGAAGACAGAGCTCGAGCGTGGTGTCGGCGAGGTGCTGATTGACCAGGAGCGCCTGCAGACCCGGATCAGTGAGCTCGGCGACGAGATCACTGCCGACTACGCCGGATGCGAGCTGCTCCTCGTCGGTGTCCTCAAGGGCGCCGTGTTCTTCATGGCCGATCTGATGCGCGCGATCCGAGTTCCCTGCGAGATCGACTTCATGGCGATCTCGAGCTACGGTGCCTCGACGGACTCCTCCGGGATCGTCCGGATCCTCAAGGACCTCGATATCAACATCGAGAGCCGCCACGTTCTTGTCGTCGAGGACATCGTCGACTCCGGGCTGACGCTCTCCTATCTCCTGCGGAACCTCGAGTCACGTTCGCCCGCGAGCCTCCAGGTCTGCTCGCTCCTGACGAAGCCGGAGCGCCGCGAGAACGAGGTTGACGTTCGCTACGTCGGCTTCGAGATCCCGAACAAGTTTGTCATCGGCTACGGGCTCGACTTCGCCGAGCGCTACCGCAACCTGCCGTACGTCGGCGTGCTGCACGAAGACCTGATGCCCGAGGGCGTCTGACGGCCACTCCCGCCCTCGCTCCGAAACCCGGAGCCGTGGCGAAAAGCCCTTCCGGTACCCTGAGTCGAACGTGAATCGCTTTTTCCGCAGCGCGTTCTTCCCGCTCATCGTCATTGTGCTCCTCGTCTGGCTTGCAAGCCAGACCCTGATCACGGGCAGCAAGGCGGCCAAGCCGATCACGTACTCCGATCTGCGCGCGCAGGTGATCAAGTCTCCGACGGCGTTCAGCGAGATGCTCTTCAACCCGAGCAAGCGCTCCATCACGGCGACGGAGGCAGACGGCAAGACGAAGGTGACCGTCCACTATCCGAGCGATCAGTCGGCGCTCCAGTTCCAGAACCTGCTCGACAAGTACGCGATCAACTACGACTCGAAGGGTGTCGGCGGCTTCTCCTGGGCCGCGCTGATCGGCTCGTTCCTGCCGTTCCTGCTGCTGATCGGCTTCTGGATCTTCCTGATGAACCAGGTGCAGGGTGGCGGCTCCAAGGTGATGAGCTTCGGCAAGTCGCGTGCGAAGCGCATGGCGCCGGACTCGCCCAAGACCGGTTTCAAGGACGTCGCCGGTGTCGACGAGGCTGTCGAGGAGCTCCAGGAGATCAAGGAGTTCCTCGAGAACCCGAAGAAGTTCCAGGCGCTCGGCGCTCGCATCCCGAAGGGTGTGCTGCTGTACGGGCCGCCAGGGACAGGCAAGACGCTGCTGGCGCGTGCCGTTGCCGGTGAGGCCGGCGTGCCGTTCTTCTCGATCTCCGGCTCTGACTTCGTCGAGATGTTCGTCGGCGTCGGCGCCTCGCGCGTGCGTGACCTCTTCGAGCAGGCGAAGGCCGCGAACCCCTGCATCATCTTCATGGATGAGATCGACGCGGTCGGCCGCCATCGCGGCGCCGGCCTCGGCGGCGGTCACGACGAGCGCGAGCAGACGCTCAACCAGCTCCTCGTCGAGATGGACGGCTTCGAGATGAAGGACAACATCATCCTGATCGCCGCCACCAACCGGCCCGACATTCTCGACCCCGCCTTGCTGCGCCCGGGCCGCTTCGACCGCCAGATCGCCGTCGACCGCCCCGACCGGATCGGCCGCCTCAAGATCCTGGAGGTGCACTCGAAGGGCAAGCCGCTCGCGCCCGAGATCGAGCTCGACTCGCTGGCTGCCGGCACGCCTGGCTTCACCGGCGCCGACCTCGCGAACCTCGTCAACGAGGCGGCGCTCCTCGCTGCGCGTCACGGCAAGAAGGTGATCGAGCAGGAGGATCTCGAAGAGGGGATCATGCGGGTCATCGCAGGCCCGGAGAAGAAGGCGCGCCTGCTCTCCGAGAAGGAGCAGCGGATCACGGCGTACCACGAGATGGGCCACGCGCTCGTCGGCCACTTCCTCGAGATGACGAACCCGATCCACAAGATCACGGTCGTCTCCCGCGGCCAGGCGCTCGGCCTGACGATCTCGCTCCCGACGGAGGATCGCTACATGCAGACGAAGCAGTCGCTGCAAGAGGAGATCGCGATGACACTCGGCGGTCGCGCCGCAGAGGAGCTCGTCTTCAACGAGGTCACGACCGGCGCCGCGAACGATCTCGAGAAGATCACGCACACCGCCAAGCAGATGGTGATGCGCTACGGCATGTCGGAGAAGCTCGGCCCGCGCGTCCTCGGCCGTGACACGAGCATGCCGTTCCTTGGCCGCGAGATGGGCCACGAGCCCGACTACTCCGATGAGCTCGCCCGTGAGATCGACGACGAGGTACGCCGGATCATCGAAGACGGTCACGAGCTCGCCCTCAAGGTGCTCCGCGAGCACATGGACGACCTTCATCGGATCTCGCAGGTCCTGATCGACCGCGAGACGATCGACAAGGATCAGTTCGAACGCCTGGTCGGTGGCGAGGCTGAGGAGTCGGTGTTCGCAGAGGTCGATGCGAAGGCTGCGCTGCTGCCGACACCCGAGCCGAAGACCGAGCGTCGTCCCCAGATCAAGTCGCGTCCGTTCCCCCTGCCCGGGTCGGCCATGAAGCCGCCCGAGCCCGAAGGCGCGAGCTAGCCCTCTCGGCCGTGAGCCTGCGGCCGGCCATCGAGGAGCGCTTCCGCCGCCCGTCCGTGATGGGCGTCGTGAATGTAACTCCGGACTCGTTCTCGGGCGACGGGCTCGCCTCACGTCCTGACGCCGCGGTCGCGCAGGCAGACGCGATGCTTGACGCGGGCGCAGCCATCGTCGACATCGGCGGGGAGTCGACCCGTCCGGGTGCGGCCGAGGTGTCCGTCGAGCATGAGCTCGCCCGGGTCGTGCCGGTGCTCGAGCGGCTTGTCGGTCGGCCGGTGTCGATCGACACGGCGAAGGCCGAGGTGGCACGACAGGCGGTCGCGCTCGGTGCGGAGCTCGTCAACGACGTCACAGCCCTGCGTGCCGACCCGGAGCTCGCCGGCGTCGTCGCAGACTCCGGGGCGTACCTCTGTCTGATGCACATGCGCGGAACCCCTCGAACGATGCAGACCGACCCGCGCTACGACGACGTCGTCTCCGAGGTCAAGGCATTCCTCGAGGAGCGCCTCACCTTTGCGGTCGCCGCCGGCGTGCGCGAGGAGCTCGTCTGCCTCGACCCTGGCATCGGGTTTGGCAAGACGGTCGAGCACAATCTCGAGCTCGTTCGGCGGCTCGACGAGCTCATCGCCCTCGGCCGCCCGGTTCTCGTCGGGATCTCGCGCAAGAGCTCGCTCGGGAGGATCGTGGGAGACTCTGCCGCCACGACCGGATCGGCGGCCGCGTCCGTTGGTGGCGCGGTGGCGGCGTTCGAGCGCGGGGCGACGATCCTGCGCGTTCACGACGTCCGCCTGCACATCGAGGCGCTGGCGGTGGCCGCGGCAGTGGCGGGATGATCGTCGAGCTCCGCGCACTCGAGCTCTGGGGCTTCCACGGCGTGCTCGAGTCCGAGCGACGCGACGGTCAGCCGTTCCTGTTCGACATCTCGCTCGAGGTCGGTGAGCGCGGCTCGACCGACCGGATCGAGGACGCCGTCGACTACCGCGAGGTCGTCACGACCGTGCGGGAGATCTCCGACGGGACGGCATTCCAGCTGCTCGAAGCGCTCGCCCCGGCGGTCGCAGACGCGCTCCTCGAACGCTTCCCCGTCGAGTGGGTGCGCGTCCGTGTGCGCAAGCCGACCGTTCGCCCGGCGGGAGAGAAGGTCGACTTCAGCGCGGTCACCGTCGAGCGCCGCCGGTGACGGTCGCGTACGTAGGTCTCGGCGCGAACCTGGGTGACCGCGAGGCAACCCTCCGTGCCGCCGCCGCCGCGATCGGCGCGACTCGCCTCTCGTCGATTCGCGAGACCGAGCCGTGGGGCCTCGTCGACCAGCCGGCCTTCCTCAACGCCGTCGCCGAGGTCGAGACGGACACCGGCGCCCACGAGCTTCTCGACCTGCTGCTCACCGCCGAGCGCGACCTCGGGCGCGAGCGCACCGGTCCCCGGTGGGGGCCACGCGCGATCGACCTCGATCTGCTGCTCTACGGCGACGAGATCATCGCGGAGTCGGGCCTCACAGTCCCGCACCCGCACCTGCACGAGAGGCTGTTCGTCCTCGAGCCACTGGCAGAGCTGGCGCCCGGCGCGGTCGTCCCCGGTCGCGGCACGGTGGCCGAGCTCCTGACAGCGATAGAATCGCTCGCGTGAGCCACCTGGACGAGCTCGACGACTTCGAGGCCGAGCTGGAGCTCCGCCTCAAGAAGGAGTACAACGCCGTCTACGGGCTGTTTCGCTACTGCGTGCTCACCCAGGACGCGACGTACCTCTGCAACAAGCTTGACATGCAGTACGTCCCGCAGCCCGCCTACCCGTTCTTCCGCGTGAAGATGGAGGACGTCTGGGTATGGGACAAGAACCGACCGACCCGGATGATCCCTCGCGTCGAGGTGTATTCGACCGCGGACGTGACGGTCGAGGAGCTGAAGGGCGAGGGCGACGAGCCGACGCTCACGGCCGAGGCGCTCGCCAAGCGCATCGAGGACCACATGCCCGACGACGAGATCTGACCCCGCCGAAAGGGGCCGTCATGCTGCTTGCGATCGACGTCGGGAACACCCAGACTGTCTTCGGCCTGTTCGCCGGTGACCGACTGGCCGAGTCGTTTCGGGTCGGCACAGACCCGTCGCAAACGGGCGACGAGCTCGCCGTGCTGCTGCGGGCGTTCGTTGATCTGGAGACGCTCGACGGGATCGCACTCTCGTCGTCGGTGCCGCAGCTCGTCCGCGAGTACGAGGCCTTTGCCGCGCGGTGGGCGGGCGTCGAGATTCTCGTGCTTGGCCCCGGAGTGTCGACGGGCATCGCGATCCGCTACGACGACCCGCGCGAGGTGGGGCCCGACCGGATCGCCAACACGGTCGCAGCGCGTGAGCGCTACGGCGCGCCGGCGATCGTTGTCGACTTCGGCACGTCGACGAACTTCGACGTCGTCTCGGCCGCCGGCGAGTTCGCCGGCGGCGTTCTTGCGCCGGGTGTCGAGATCTCGATGGATGCGCTCTTCTCGCGCGCCGCACGGCTGCCCAAGGTTCCGTTCGTCGCACCGGAGCGCGTGATCTCGCAGACGACCGTTGCGGCGCTCCAGTCCGGGCTCGTCTACGGGTTCGCGGGCCAGGTCGACGCGATCGTCGGTCGGATCCGCGCCGAGCTCGAAGCGCCGGACGCCCCGGTCATCGCCACCGGCGGGCTGGCAGACCTGATCGCACCGCACTCCGCCACGATCACGGTCGTCGACCCCGAGCTGACTCTGCGCGGCCTTCGGCTCGTGTGGGAGCGAAACCGCTAGAGCGGCGTGGGGCTCAGCCGCCGCCGTAGATCGAGATTGGCAGCGAGTCGAGCAGCACCTCGTCGACCGGCTCGACCTCGGCCTCGAGGCGTTCCAGGACAGCGATAGCACCGGGTGCCGCCGCGAGCAGGCGCAGCTCGACCTCCTCGAGCGTGTGTGCCGTGACGAGCTCCTGCTTGAACGGCCGCGGGAAGCGGCCACGGCCGAGGTACCAGCCGTAGAACTTCTTCAGGAAGCCGGTCGCTCGCTGCTCACCGAGCTCGCGCACGGTCTCACGCATGAAGAGCAGGAGCTCGGCGACGACCTCCTCGCGCGACGGCTCGACCTCCTCGCCCATGATCTCGGCGAGCGCCCACGGGTTGCCCTGCGCGGCCCGCCCGACCATCACCGCAGAGGCGCCGGTAGTCGCGAGGACGGCCTGCGCGCGCGCCCTCGACGTGACGTCGCCCGAGGCGATCACGGGCACGTCGACGAGAGAGACGAGCTCGGCCGTGAGGGAGTGATCAGCGGTGCCGCTGTACATCTGCTTCGCCGACCGCGGGTGGAGCGTGAGCGACGCAGCGCCGGCCTCGACGAGGCGCGGGCCGACGACGAGGCAGTCACGCGAGCCGTTGTCGATCCCGCGTCGCATCTTCACCGAGACCGGCAGCGGGGTTGCCTCTGCGACCGCGGCGACGATCCGGGCGGCGTGGTCAGGGTCGGCGAGGCAGGAGGCGCCGGCACCGGTCTTCGTGACCTTGCGCACCGGGCAGCCAAAGTTGATGTCGACGATGTCTGCGCCGGCAGCGGCGATCGTCCGGGCAGCCTCCGCCATCGCGAGTGGGTCGGAGCCGAAGATCTGGATCGCGAGCGGATGCTCGTCGGAGGCGACGCGCAGGTACCCGAGCGTCCGCTCGTTGCGGTGCGCGATGCCCGCAACCGAGACCATCTCCGAGCACACGAGACCGGCGCCGTACCGGCGGCCCTGGCGCCGGAACGCCTGAACGGAGACGCCGGCCATCGGTGCGAGGACGAGCCGCGAGGGGATCTCGACCGCACCGATGAACCACGATTCGTGCAGATCGACGCTCATGGAGACGATCGTAGCGGCACCCCTTGCGGCACCCGCCATGCCGTCGCTACCATTCGCCACCGTTTTCGGGGTCGCTGACAGAGCCGACGACGGCGCGGCAGGAGGCCGCTTCACCTTGAAGGAAGTCATCCTCACACCAGAGGGCTACAAGAAGCTTGTGCAGGAGATCGACTTCCTGCAGAACGACAAACGCCGTGAGGTTGCGGAGCGCATCCGGATCGCGCGCGAGTTCGGCGACATCGCCGAGAACGCAGAGTACGACGACGCCAAGAACGAGCAGGCGATGCTCGAGCACAAGATCGCCCAGCTCGAGGAGCGCCTCCTCTCTGCGCGTGTGATCACGAAGAAGGAGATCTCCAAGGACTCCGTCTCGGTCGGCTCGACCGTCCGCCTGCGCGATGTCGCGGCGAACAAGACGTTCGAGTACCACATCGTCGGTTCCGCCGAGGCGAATCCGGCCGAGAACAAGCTCTCGAACGAGTCGCCGGTCGGCAAGGCCATCATCGGCCACAAGAAGGGCGACGTCGTCGAGGTCTCGGCCCCGCGCGGCGCGTTCACGTTCAAGATCCTCGAGATCAGCGCCGCGTAGCTCTTGCCGCCCCGGTGTCGCGCAGCCCTGGGCGGTTAGGGTCATGTGATGCAGGTGGTGCGGCTGCCAGACGATCAGCTCGGTTCTGCGAGCGCGGTGCTCGCACGGGCGTTTCAGGACGACCCTGCCTGGGGCTGGGTGATCCCCAAGGCGAGCCGCCGCGAGGCGCTCCTGCCCTGGCTCTTCCAGTCGGCGTTCGAGGTGACGGACGCCGAGGTGTGGGCGGCGGGTGATCCGCCGCTCGGCTGCGCTCGCTGGGTACCGCCAGGTCGCCCGGAGGTGCATGTCGGACAGATGCTCCGCGCCTTCGTTGCGACGCCGCTCCGACTCCTTGACGCCACCTCACGCTTCCTCGCCTACGGTCGCGCTGTCGAGACGATGCGCGGCGAAGCTGTCCCGGAACCTCACTGGTATCTAGCCGGCCTCGGGGTGCACCCCGACCACCGCCGGCAGGGACTCGGCGCCACGCTGCTGCAGCCAGGCTTTGAGGCCTCGGCGCGCGACGGCATCCCGTGCGCTCTTCTCACGAACGCCGAGGTCAATGTGCGCTTCTACGAGCGGCACGGTTTCGAGGTCATCCGGGAGGGCGAGACACCGGTCGGTGGGCCAAGGGCGTGGATGATGCGCCGGAAGCCGTAGGATCTCTCGCCGATGACGACTGCCAAGCGCTATCCCGACCGCGACGAGATCACCGTCGTTCGTGCCGAGGCCGAGCTGCTCGAGCCTGGCGTCGAGGGTGCTCCCGAGCGGCGTCTCGCCGGCCGCGTTCTCGCTCGCAGAGAGATGGGGAAGCTCACTTTCCTAGACCTCGTCGACCGCTCGGGTCGCATCCAGCTGCTCTGCCCGCGCGAGCGGACAGGCGAGGTCTCAGTGCATCTCGGCGACATCGTCGGAGTGATGGGGCATGCAACGAAGTCGCGCCGCGGCGAGCCCTCGCTTCTCGTCGACCACCTCGAGGTTCTGGCCCACATCCGAGCGCCACTTCCGGACACGTTCCATGGGCTCACCGATGTCGAGCAGCGCTACAGGCGCCGCTACCTCGACCTGCTGATGAACGAGGAGACGCGCGCCGACTTCCAGCTTCGGGCGCGCGTTGTGACTGCGGTGCGTCGCGCGCTCGACGATGAGGGCTTCATCGAGGTCGAGACGCCCGTGCTGCAGCCGCGGTATGGCGGCGCGTTCGCCCGGCCGTTTTCGACCCATCACAACGAGCTCGACCAGACGCTCTACCTGCGCATCGCGACCGAGCTCTATCTCAAGCGGCTAATCGTCGGGGGGCTCGAGCGGGTCTACGAGATCGGCAAGGACTTCCGCAACGAGGGAGTCTCCTACAAGCACAACCCGGAGTTCACGATGCTCGAGTGGTACGAGGCCTACGCCGACTACCGCGACACGATGACCCGGATGGAACGCCTGGTCGCCCGGGTCGCGCAAGAGACGCTCGGGACGACGAAGGTCACGTTCAAGGGGCACGAGGTCGATCTCGCCGTCTGGGAGCGGGTCAAGCTCGTCGACGCGCTCGACGCCCACGGCCTCTGGACGCGGGACGAGCAGGAGCTGCGCCAGCGGCTCAACGAGCGCGGCGTGGAGACCCAGCACGACAGGACATGGGCGCAGCTGATCGACCACGCGCTCTCGCACTTCGTCGAGCCGGCGCTCGTGCAGCCGACGATCCTGCACGACTACCCGGTCGAGCTCTCACCGTTTGCCCGCTCGACCGACGACGACCCGACGATCGTCGAGCGCTTCGAGTACTACGTCGGTGGCATGGAGCTTGGCAACGCGTTCACCGAGATCAACGACTCCGAGGATCAGGCCGCGCGCTTTGCGATGCAGCTCGACGAGGGCGCCGGCGGCAACGTCGAGGCCGAGCCGGGCGACCCCGACTACGTCGAGGCGCTGTCGTACGGCATGCCACCCACCGGCGGGCTGGGGATGGGCATCGACCGGCTCACGATGGTGCTGTCGGGCAAGGAGTCGATCCGCGACGTGATCCTCTTCCCGGCTCTGCGCGAACGCCAGTAGCGACGCGAGGAGGGCCTCGCGGCGCGTTGTCGCCTCCGTCTACTCGGGCAGGAGCGGGAACGGCGCTGGAGTAACCTGTCCCATATGGTTGACCCCTTCCGGGTGCGGTGGATGCTCTTCTCCGTCCTGGTCGTCGTGGGAGCGCTCGCCGGGCTCGCAGGCGGCTACGGCGCGAGCACGCGCGAGTCGACGCTCTACCGTGCGGAGACCTCGCTCGTCGTACAGGCCGGTAGCCAGCCGTTGCCAGGCGGGGCGGGCCCCGTCGGCATCGTTGCGACCGTGCGCGACCTCGTCACGAAGAACATCGTGGCGCAGAACGTGATCAAGAACCTCTCGCTCAGCGAGTCGCCTACGACGTTCCTTGACCGGTTGCATGTCGGCCAGGGCGACTCCTCCGTGCTCGTGATCAGCGTCGACGACGGCGATCCGCTGGTTGCGACGCGCGTCACCCAGGAGGTCGCAACCGTCTTCACCCAGCTCGTGCTCGTCGACTTCGGTCAGCCGACCGACACGGTCGCCTCACCGATCAAGGTCTCGATCTTCGACCCAGCACACGCGCTGCCGGGAAAGGTCTCGCCGCACCTCCGCCGTGATCTCGGGTGGGGTGGGCTCCTCGGATTCCTGGTCGGTCTGCTCGTCGCCAACCTTGCTGCGGTTCGCCGTCGGCCGCTGCCCTGGCTTCCGCCGCCGCTCCCGGCCTGGCCGGTGCTCGAAGCCGGCGACCGGCCCGCCGAGATCCAGGCGTCCGAGCGTCCGGCGCCACCGGTCGAGCTCCCTGCAGCCCCCGAGGCTGCCGCGGAGGCGCAGCCAGACGAGCCGGCTCAGCCCGCCCACCACACGCGAAACTCACGATCCGTCCCTGTCCTCGGCGACCTTGGCGTTGACGGTGGGTACGGCGACCTGGTCGACGCCCTGCTGATCCGGGCCGCTGAGCATCCGTTCCAGACCGTGCTGCTCGTCGGCGACCACGACGGCGCGGTCTCGGCTCGTGTCGCACATGCGCTTGCAGAGCGCGGCGAGCTTGCGATGTGGCTTCGCGACAGCGATGCAGACGCCGAGGAGCTCGACCGGCTCGCCGCTCGCTGCGCGTTCGTCCTGGTTGCAGGTGCGGCCACCGACGGCGAGCTCCTTCGGACGGTTGACGCCGTCGTCGCGATCACAAATGGGGTCGGCGACGAGGGAGTCGCACAGCTCGCCGCGACCCCGGGTGTCAACGTTGTCGGCACGGTGCTCGCGGGCAGCGACGGAGCACGCTGATGCGGAGCCCCGTGGACGCCCGGAGCCGCTGGTCGGCTGTCGGGCTCGTGGTGCTCGTCCTTGTGGTCGCCGCCGGCGCAGCCGTAACCGGTGCCTCGACCGGCAATGACATCGCCGCCATGCTCGCGCTCGCTCTCGGCTGCGTTGCGGTTGCGGCATCGCGGGTAGGGGCGCCGATGCTCCCGGCGGTAGCCGCTCCGGTCGTTCTCGCCTGGCCGCACGGCGCCGCGGCGCTCGCGGTTGGCATCATCGTCGCGGCCGCGCCGCTTGCTCGCACGCGAGTGCTGCCGACGATCCCGACCGCTCTCGCCCTCGCGCTTGCAGCCTGGATTGCCGCCAACGGTGAGCGCGGCCTGCTCCATAACGCAGCCGCGTGTGTGGCGATCGCGGTCGTCACACCGATCTTCGTTCGCTCTGCCTCCGACCTTCGCCTCGCGGGTGCTGCCTTCGGGCTCGCGGCTGCCGCCGTAGGCCTCGGTGCTGCGCTCGTCGGGACAACCGGCGTTCGCGCTGACGTTCTGGCGGTAGGGGCGGCGCTCGGCCTCGCGGCCGCCGCCGGGTCGAGTTTCCGGGTGATCGCCGTGGCCGACCTCGCGGCCGTGCTCGTCCTTCCGTCCCTCGCAGGGCTCATCTCGGCGGGCGTTGCGCTCGTCGGTCTCGTGCTCGTGCGACGTCTGACGGCTCCCGACGTCCTTGCCGCGGCGTGCGCGGCCGGAGCCGCCTGGCTCGCGGGCGCGCCCGCCGCCGACGGCACCATCCGCTCCGGTTTCTGGCAGCACGCGAGCGGCTACATGGACACCTACCACCGAGTCGGGATCGCCGGGGTCGTGCTCCTTGTTGCCCTGCTGCTTGCAACGTTGCGGCGTCTTCCTGCTGCCTATGCCCCGGCGCTCGTTGCGGCGGCGGCGGGCACGGTGTTTGTTCCGTTGGAGGCTGCGGCGCCGATCTGGCTGTTTGCCGGGTTTGCCGCGTCGAGGCTTGGCCGGGGAGGGGGTGGCCGTCCGCCGGTCGACGAGGAGATCCTCGCCGCGCAGGCGCGTGAGATCGAACTGCGGGTCGCCGAGATCGTCGAGGAGCAGCGCAAGCTCCTGCGCCGGCGCGTGGCACTCGATGTTCGCGAGGCGGCGCTCGCCGAGCGCGAGAGCCGAGTTGCCGAGTCACCGGTCGCCGAGCCGACTCTCTCCGACGCTGATCGCGAAGGGCGCGAGGCAGAGCTGGCGCTCCTTGACGCCCAGATCGCCGCGCGGAAGCTTGAGATCGACGCCAACCGCCGCGACCTCGCCGATCAGCGGCGCGAGCTCGACGAGCTTCGCGTGCGGCTCGCGGAGCAGGAGCGTGTTCTCGAGCTACACCAGGCCGCTGAGGTGTCGACCGCAGACGAGGCGCGGCGCCGAGATCTCGACGAGCACGAGCTTCGCCTCGAGGGCCTGGCAGCTCAGGTCGAGCGCGAGGCGGCCGAGCGTGCGCTCCGGGCAAGTGACCGCAACGCGACACTCGAGCTTCGCGAGCAGGCGATCGCGCAGCGCGAGCGCGCGACCGAGGAGCGCAGCCAGAGCCTCGTTGCGAAGTTCAAAGAGCGCGAGGAGGGGATGCTCGAGCGTGAGCGGGCACTCACCGATCGCGAGCGGGCAGCCCATGAGCGGGCCGCAGATCTCGCGTCCACAACCCGGGCGCTCGACGACCGCCAGAAGGCGCTGGAGCTGAGAGAGCGCGCCGGCGACCAGCGCGGCCACTCTCGCGAGGACGAGATCGTCCGGCGCGAACGGGCCCTCGTCGATCGCGAGCAGCGTGTCAGCGAGATCGAGGAGCAGGTGCACCAGCGGGTCGGAGCTCTTGCGACCGCGGAGCAGCTCCTCGCCCAGCGGGTGCGGGAGCTTGAGCTTCGCCGGGAGCCCGGCGACGCCAGCCGGGACAGGTTTGTCATGGAGGCTGCAGCCCGGGCGCGGGAGCTCGACCAGCGCGAGCGCGCGTTGGAGGAGGCCGAGCGTGTGCTGCAGGAGCGCGCCGACGCGCTCGCCTCGCTCGAGCGAGCTGTCGAAGCGCAGCGTGGTGATCTCGACGTGCGCGTCCGTTCGACCGAGGAGCGCGCCGAGGGGCGGGTCTCGCAGCTCAGCAGCCGCGAGTCGCTCTTCGTTGAGCGTGAGCGCGCGCTGATAGAGCGTGAGCAGGTCTCCGACGAACGCGAGGCGGCGCTCGCGCGGGCCGAGCAGGTGCTTGAGCGTCGCGAGCACGATGTCGCCCGCTCGGCGCGCGCCGAGGCTGTCGCTCCGCCGCAGGATCGCTTCATGCGCCCCTGGAGGCGCGGCGCGGCGACCGACGCGCCTGCGGACATGCGTCGCGACGAGCCCCCGCGTCGTCTCCGTGATGCTCTCGAGGAGCGTTCCGCCGCTTCGCCGCGGCGTCCTTTCGGGCCGGGCGAGCCCACCCAGCCCGTCCGGCGTGCCGGAGAGCCAGCTGCGTTCGCGCCGCCTCCGCCTGTCCCGGCCCCATCGATGACCCCGGCGGTCACGCCAATCGACCTGCAGCCTGCTCCCCGCTACTGGAACCTCCGCGCGCTCCGCGGTCTCGCTCGCGCGAACGCCGCGGGCCATCCGGATCGGATCGAGGAGTGGGACGCGTACTTCGAGTCGCTCGCACCGCACGCCGAGGACGGAGTTCTCCCGCCGGCGTTCGACGAGATTGTGTGGGAGGTCTTCCAGCCGCTTCTCGGCGCTCCGAGCGAATAACCTCGCCCGGTCGCGGCCCGCCCGGCCGACCGCACACCGACCCCCCTGGGTACGATGATTTCCCTCGGAACAGCAACCACCGTGCTCCGCCCGAAGGGGCGGAAGAGAGGGCAAACGTGTTCGAACGGTTCACAGAGCGTGCTCGCCAGGTCGTCGTCCTCGCGCAGGACGAAGCACGGGCGCTGAAGCACAACTACATCGGCACTGAGCACATCCTGCTCGGCCTTCTCCGCGAAGAGGAGGGGCTCGCAGCGCGGGTGCTCGAATCGCTCGACATCACGGTCGAGGAGGTGCGCGCGCAGGTCGCTCGCATCGTCGGCCAGGGCGACGAGGTGACGACGGGTCAGATCCCGTTCACGCCGCGCGCCAAGAAGGTCCTCGAACTCGCCCTGCGGGAGGCTCTCTCGCTCGGCCACAACTACATTGGCACCGAGCACATCCTTCTCGGCCTCGTGCGCGAGAACGAGGGTGTTGCTGCCCGGATTCTCCTCGACTTCGACGCCGACGCCGAGAAGATCCGCAACGAGATCATCCGCATGCTTTCCGGCCCCGGCCGGCGCGGCCAGCCGCAGGGCGGGCCTCCCGGGGAGAAGTCGAAGAGCTCGAAGCTCCTCGACCAGTTCGGCCGCAACCTGACGAAGCTCGCCACCGAGGGCAAGCTCGACCCCGTCGTCGGCCGGCAGACAGAGATCGAGCGCGTGATGCAGATCCTCTCGCGCCGCACCAAGAACAACCCGGTTCTGATCGGTGAGCCCGGTGTCGGCAAGACCGCCGTCGTTGAAGGTCTCGCGGCGCGCATCAGCGCCAACCAGGTGCCGGACCTCCTCAAGAACAAGCAGATCTACACCCTCGACCTCGCGGCGCTCGTCGCCGGGTCGAAGTACCGCGGTGAGTTCGAGGAGCGCCTGAAGAAGGTGATGAAGGAGATCACCCAGCGGGGCGACATCATCCTGTTCATCGACGAGCTACACAACCTCGTCGGGGCCGGTGCGGCCGAGGGCGCGATCGACGCGGCCTCGATCCTGAAGCCCGCGCTCGCACGGGGTGAGCTCCAGACGATCGGCGCAACAACGCTCGACGAGTACCGCAAGTACCTCGAGCGGGACGCTGCTCTCGAGCGGCGCTTCCAGCAGGTGCGTGTCGAGGAGCCGTCCATCGAGGACACCGTTCAGATCCTGCGCGGTCTGCGCGACCGCTACGAGGCGCACCATCGCTGCAAGATCACCGACGAGGCCCTCGAGGCGGCCGCGACGCTCGCCGACCGCTACATTCAGGACCGCCATCTGCCCGACAAGGCGATCGACCTGATCGACGAGGCCGCCTCCCGGATGCGCATCAAGACGATGACCTCGCCGCCGCGCTACCGCGAGCTGGAGGAGGAGATCGAGCGCGTACGCAAGGACAAGGAAGACTCGATCGAGAACCAGGAGTTCGAGAAGGCCGCGTCGCTGCGCGACAAGGAGAAGAAGCTCACGCAGAAGAAGCGGGAGCTCGAGGAGGAGTGGCGCAGCCAGGAGCAGGTCGAGCAGCCCGAGATCGGTGAAGAGGAGATCGCGGACATCGTCTCGATGTGGACGGGTATCCCTGTCTTCAAGCTCACCGAGGCCGAGTCGCAGAAGCTGATCCGGATGGAGGAGGAGCTCCACAAGCGCGTCATCGGCCAGGACGCGGCGATCATCGCTGTCTCCAAGGCGATCCGTCGCGCGCGGGCCGGGATCAAGGATCCCAAGCGCCCGACCGGCTCGTTCATCTTCCTTGGCCCCTCGGGTGTCGGCAAGACCGAGCTCGCCCGCACCCTCGCCGAGTTCCTGTTCGGCGACGAGGACGCGATGATCCAGATCGACATGTCGGAGTACATGGAGAAGCACGCTGTCTCCCGGCTCGTCGGGTCGCCTCCGGGGTACATCGGGTACGACGAGGGCGGCCAGCTCACCGAGTCGGTGCGCCGCAAGCCGTACTCCGTCGTCCTCTTCGACGAGATCGAGAAGGCGCATCCGGATGTCTTCAACATCCTCCTCCAGATCCTGGAGGACGGGAAGCTGACGGACTCGCAGGGCCGCAAGGTCGACTTCCGCAACGTGATCGTGATCATGACGTCGAACATCGGCTCGACCTCGATCTCGAAGAATCAGGCGCTCGGGTTCAACCTGAGCGACGAGCAGGGTCTGTCCTACGACGACATGAAGTCGCGCGTGATGAGCGACCTCAAGAAGTCGTTCCGGCCGGAGCTGCTCAACCGGATCGACGAGATCATCGTCTTCCCGAAGCTCTCGAAGGAGGAGATCCTCCAGATCGTCGACCTGATGCTGAACCGTCTGCGGGTGCAGATGGCCGAGCACGAGGTCACGATCGAGCTCTCGCTCGAGGCGAAGGAGATGCTGGTCGAGAAGGGCTACGACCCGGCGATGGGCGCCCGGCCGCTGCGCCGCGCGATCCAGCGTCTGATCGAGGATCCGCTCGCCGACTTCGTCCTCGGCCGTTCGCTCCTTCCCGGCTCGACGATCGTCGTCAAGCGCAAGAACGAGGAAGAGGTCGACATCGAGGTCATCCCGCCGGCAGAGACGCCGGACCCGGTGGGCGCAGTCGCCTCGACCGGCCCCGCCGAGTCCGGGGGCGACATCTCCTCGGCCGACGCAGCGGAGTAGCGCTCAAGCTCGCTTCTCAGGGCACAGGCGTAGGGACAGTCGCCGTTCATGGACTGTCCCTACGCCTGTGGTCGCTTCTCGGCTCTTAGCGACGTCTCATCGACCGCTTACACGGGCCTGACGTGCCTCGTGCACGTCGTTTACCCACGGGCCCGATGCTTTCCGCCATGAACGGCTGGCCTCGCAGGACGGGGCCGCTGTTCGGCCTCCACCGGGTCGGGGAGGGGCGCCAAGCGGCAGGCGGCCCGCCTCGACCCGGGTGTGGAGGATGACCGGGTGTTGCACATCTGTCACGAATGCCGTCGGATCAGATACGTACACTTGTTCGTATGGCAAAGACAGCGGCCTCCCAACATGCGTGTACCGAGTGCGGGACGATGTCCGGCCGCTGGCTCGGGCGTTGCCCAGGCTGTGGCGCGTTCGGAACTCTGGTCGAGGAGCTCGTCGGCCCGCGCGGGCTTCCCGCGGTCGCCGCGAAGCCGCTGCTGCGGCTCGTTGACGTCGACGTTGAGGAGGCCGTGCGCATCCCCACCGGTGTCGCCGAGCTCGACCGCGTGCTGGGCGGCGGTCTCGTCCCTGGCTCGCTCGTGCTCGTCGGCGGCGAGCCGGGCGTCGGCAAGTCGACGCTGCTCCTGAGCGCCCTGGCGGCGATGTCCCAGACGCGCCGTGTTCTGCTCGTGACGGGTGAGGAGTCGGTCGCGCAGGTCAAGCTTCGTGCTGCGCGACTCGGCGGCTGCGGCAACGTCGAGATCCTCGCTGAGACAGAGCTCGACACGGTCTGCGCCACGCTCGAACGCGAACGGCCCGAGGTGTGCGTGATCGACTCCGTCCAGACCCTGTACGCGGCCGAGCTTGGCTCAGCCCCGGGATCCGTGGCGCAGGTGCGCGAGGCGGCGGGGCGGCTGCTGCGTGTCGCGAAAGAGTCGTGCGTCGCCACCTTCCTCGTCGGTCACGTGACCAAGGACGGCACGGTTGCGGGACCGCGGGTCCTGGAACACCTCGTCGACTGCGTGCTGCAGTTCGAGGGCGACCGCTACCACGCCCACCGCATCCTTCGCGCTGCAAAGAACCGCTTCGGATCAACCAACGAGCTCGGCGTCTTCGAGATGACCGGTGCGGGGCTCGTCGGCGTGCCAGACGCCTCGGCGCTCTTCGGTCGCTCCGAGCCGGGCGAGATCGGTGCTGCGGTGACATGCGTGCTCGAAGGCTCCCGCCCACTGCTGCTCGAGATCCAGTCGCTCGTCGCGCCGTCGGATCTCGCGATGCCACGGCGGGTCGGTACCGGCGTCGACCCCAAGCGCCTCGCGATGATCGTCGCGGTGCTCTCCCGACACACCGGACTACCGCTCGGCGGGGCCGACGTGTTCGTCAACGTCGCCGGCGGAGTCCGGATCGACGAGCCCGGTGCCGACCTTGGCATCGCGCTCGCGATCGCGTCAGCCGCACGCGGCGTCCCTGTGCGTGAGGGCCTCGGCTCGTTCGGCGAGATCGGCCTCACGGGCCGACTTCGCCCGGCGACGCAGGCGCCCCGCAGGATCGACGAATGCAGCAAGCTGGGCCTCGCAGCCGTCCTTGCGCCTGCCGGAACCGACGGGGCGACGTTCCAGGCGGGTAGCCTGCGTGAAGCGCTCAACCTGGCCCTCGCAGACAGCCCCCGTTAGCAGGCATTTTGCGAAAATCCCTGCGTTCAAGCGGTTTCTGCTAGAGTAGTCGGTCCTCGTCGATGGCCTCCGTGGCAGTCGGCGCTTTCGTGGGGCGAGTACGGGAGAGGGAGTTCAGCTTGTACAAAATCGGCGACAAGGTGGTCTATCCCCACCATGGAGCAGGAACGGTCGTCAAGCGCGAAAGCCGCGAAGTCCTCGGCGAGATTCGCGAGTACCTGACGATCAAGATCCTGCACAACGACATGACGGTCAACGTTCCGGCAGACAACGCCGAACTCGTGGGCCTGCGCAAGGTGATCGACGAAGAGGCTGTCAAGAAGGTCGTCAAGTACCTGACGAGCGGCGGTACCGAGATGCCGAAGAACTGGAACCGACGCTTCAAGCACAACCGCGACAAGATGAAGACGGGCGACATCTTTGAGCTCGCGGAGGTCGTGTGTAACCTCTCACTGCGTGACGGTGACAAGGGCCTCTCGACCGGTGAGAAGCAGATGTACGTCAAGGCGAAGAAGATTCTCGCGTCCGAGCTCATGTACGCGAAGAACCTCTCCGAGGATGACGCGTTCGCCTGGCTCGAAGGCGTCCTGACCGACAAGGCCGGGAAGCCCGCAGCTGCGAAGCGCGCCGCCGCGAAGACTCCGCCGAAGACCCCTGCAGCCGCGTAGGCAGGTGGTCGAAGGTGTCTGGGCCGTTCTCGTCGCCGCAGGGCGCGGGGAACGGCTCGGCGAGGACCGCCCCAAGGCCTTCGCCCGACTGAGAGGACTGCCGCTGCTCGCCGAGTCGCTCCGGCGTCTCGACGAGAGCCCATGGATCGACGGGGTCGTGATCGTCGCTCCTCCCGGGTGGGAGGAGCCGGCGATCCTCCTTGCCGAGGAGCTCGGCACGTCGAAGGTGATGGCGTGCGTCCCCGGTGGGGAGACGCGGTCGGCGTCGGTGCGCGCCGGCCTCGACGAGATCCCCGAGGACGCCGCAGTCGTGCTCGTCCATGACGCCGCCCGCCCGCTCCTTCCCGAAGCCGTGATCGAACGGCTCATCGCCGCGCTCGGCGAAGGGTTCGACGGCGCCGTCCCGGGCGTTCCGGTCGCCGACACGATCAAGCGAGTCCAGGCCGGTGTCGTCGTTGAGACCCCGCCGCGCGACGAGCTCGTCGCAGTCCAGACGCCGCAGGCGTTCGTCCTGTCGGTGCTCCGCGCGGCCTCGCACGGCGAGGGGTCGGACTGCGCCTCGCTCGTCGAGGCAGCCGGCGGGCGGGTCACGGTCGTCGCCGGCGACGAGCGGCTTCTCAAGGTCACCACGCAGGCCGACCTGGCGCGCGTCGAGGCGCTGCTCGCAGGTGAGCTCGATGGCTGACCAGCTCGTTCCCCCGAGCCTCGCGTAGCCTCACGGGATGGCAGACGTCCGTGTCGGAATAGGTGTCGATGCCCACGCCCTCGAAGACGGCGTGGCGCTCGTGCTTGGCGGAGTCCAGATTGACCACCCGCGCGGCCTCGCCGGCCACTCCGACGGCGACGTGCTCGCACACGCACTCATCGACGCCGTCCTCGGCGCGGCCGGCCTCGGCGACATCGGCTCGCTCTTTCCCTCCGGCGACGAGCGCCTCCGCGGCGTCTCGTCGCTCGTTCTCCTCACCGAGGCCTACGGGCAGGTTCGCGATGCCGGCTGGCGCCTCGTGAACGCCGACTGCGTCCTCGTCGGTGAGGAGCCGCGCGTCGCCCCGCACCGCGCCGAGATGCGTCGTCGCCTCCAGGCGGCGATCGGCGAGGGCGAGGTCAACGTGCGCGCGACGACGACCGACCACCTCGGCTTCACTGGCCGAGGCGAGGGCCTGGCAGCGCAGGCCGTCGCGTTGCTCGAGCGTCGCTAGACCTCACGCAGGCAGCGACACGACGCCCGCCTCGACCGCGACGAGCCCGTCGCGAGCAAGCGACTCGACAACCGCCGTGTCGAGAGCGGCGACGTCACGCGTACCCGCCGCAACCAGCCGGAGCGTCTCGGCGCGCTGCTGCCGGAACGACCCCTCAAACCGCGACTGCCGCCGCAGGGGCTCGTAGCGTCGCCCGCGGGACGGGCACGCCGCCGCCAGCGGGCAGATCTCGCAACGCGGAACACGTGCCAGGCAGATCGTTGCGCCAAGGTCAAAGAGCGCCTGGGTGCACGAGCCGTCGAAGCTCTCCCCTGTGCGCTCCTGGATCCGCCGCACGTTCGTGTCGACCGGGAGCACGTCACGCCCGAACGCGAAGTTGCCGACAGCGCCCGCCGTGTACGGCCCGATCCCCGGCAGCGTGGTCAGATCGTCCGGCCAGCCGCTCTCGGCAACGATGCACGCCGCGCGGTGCAACGAGACGGCGCGCCGGTTGTAGCCGAGCCCCTGCCACTCCACGATCACCTCCCCGGGCGAAGCCGCCGCGAGCGCCTCGACCGTCGGCCAACGCTCGAGCCAGCGCCGGTACCGAGGCACGACCCGCTCAACCTGCGTCTGCTGCAGCATCACCTCGGAGACGAGGATCGCGTAGGGGTCGGTGGTCTCTCGCCACGGCAGGTCGCGGCCATGAGCGTCATACCAGGCGAGGAGCGGCGCGCGCACAGCACGAACGTTACGCAGGCGCGACTCGGCGACGACGGCGCGTCGGAACAGGTTGAGCCACTGCCTAGACTGGACGGATGAAGGTCCGCTTCGCTCCAAGCCCCACCGGGTCGCTCCACATCGGGAACGCGCTCGGTGCGGTCGCCAACCGCAACTTTGGCGGGACGTTGCTGCTGCGGATCGACGACACCGATCCGGCGCGCAACCTGCCGGGCGGTGAGGAGGCGATCCTTGGCGACCTTCGCTGGCTCGGCATCACCTGGGACGAGGGGCCGGTGCGCCAGAGCGACCGTGGCGATCGCTACCGCGAGGCGGCGGCCGGGCTGCCGGACAGGTTCCAGGGCATCCAGATGCTGCGCGACGACGGGACGGCCACCTACCACCTTGCGAGCGTGGTCGACGACATCGACTTCGGGATCACGCACGTGATCCGGGGCAACGACCACAGGCCGAACGAGGCGCTCCACCGCGCACTCACCGGGGCGCTCGGCGCCACGCCGCCCGAGGTCATCCACTACGGGCTCGTGCTCGGCCCTGACGGCAAGAAGATCTCCAAGCGAGCCGAGGGCGCATCGATCGCGTCACTTCGCGACGAGGGCATCCCCGCCGAGGCTGTCCGGGCCTACCTCGAGGAGCTCGGGATCCCGAAACACGACGTCCACCTCGACATTGCGCGCATCCGGTCGCTCGCCGTCGATGTGCTTGCGGGGCTCACCGACGACGAGTTCGCAGTACGTCTCGCCGTGCCGGTTGCCGTTATCCCGGCAGTGCGCGGCGCCCACTCGCTCGTCGAGGCCCGCGAGCTTGCCGACACGCTCATCACGCCGCCGCACGGACCATTCCCGCTCGCAGAAGGCGACGCCGAGACCCTCGTGCGCTTCCTCGAGCTCCGCGAGGGCTCGCCGGACGCGCTCGACAAGGACGCCGCCAAGGCGGTCATCCGCGAGCTGAAGGCGGTTGGTGGCAAGCTGCGTACCGTGCGACGTGTGCTGACCGGCCGTGAGAGCGGGCCCGAGCTGTGGGCTGTCCTTGCAGCGCTGCCGCGCGAGGAGACCCTGAGGAGGATCACTGCGGCTCTTTGACACCTACTCGAAGTCGCTCGTCGACCTGCCCGCCGCGCCCGGCCCCATCCGCATGTACTTCTGCGGGCCGACGGTGTACGCCCGCGCCCACGTCGGGAACGCCCGGCCGTTTGTGATCGGCATGTGGCTGCGCGCCTGGCTCCTCGCCCGCGGCTACAACGCGTCGCTCGTTCACAACATCACCGACGTCAACGACAAGATCTACGACGCCGCCCCCGGCGCGAGCGCCGACCTCGCCGCCAAGGCGACCGCGTGGTACCTCGAGGACACCGGCGACCTCGGCCTCGGCCTGCCAGATCACATGCCGAAGGTCACCGACCACGTGCCGGGGATCGTCTCGTTCATCGAGCGGCTCGTCGCGCAGGGGTACGCCTACGCGGTCGAAGGCGACGTCTACTTTCGCGTGTCGCGGTTCCCCGAGTACGGGCGACTGTCGGGGCAACGACCCGACCAGGTCGAGGAGCAGGAGCCGAACCCGCTCAAGGAGGACGGCCGGGACTTCGCGCTCTGGAAGGCAAACAAGGCCGGAGAGGACACCTGCTGGGACTCCCCCTGGGGCGCCGGCCGGCCCGGGTGGCACATCGAGTGCTCCGCAATGGCCGAGGAGCTTCTCGGCCCCAGCTTCGAGATCCACGGCGGCGGACTCGACCTCGTCTTTCCCCACCACGAAAACGAGCTTGCCCAGTCGCGCTCGCTCGGGCATCCCTTCGCCGGAATCTGGGCCCACAACGGTCTGCTGCAGTTCACCGGCGAGAAGATGTCGAAGTCGGTCGGGAACATCGCGACGATCCGCGAGACGCTCGAGGAGTGGGGCCGAGAGACGCTGCTGCTCTTCTTCCTTGGCGGCCACTGGCGCAAGCCGATCGACTTCTCTCCCGAGACGATGACCCAGGCGCAGGCCCGTGCCGAGACGTTTCGCAACGCCTTCACCGCCGAGGCGGCCGCAACCGATGAGGCCCAGTGGGAGACTTTCGGGAGCGCCCTCGACGAGGACTTTGACACGCCACGCGCCCTCGCGGTGATGCACGAGTGGGCCTCGCGCTGTCAGCTCGACCTGCTCGCGCGCGCCCTCGCTATCTTCGGGCTCGACTCGCTCGCCACACGCGACACCGCCCCGCCGGAGGTCGTCGAGCTCGCCGTACGGCGAGTCGCTGCGCGCGCTGCGGGAGACTTCGAGGCGGCCGACCGCCTCCGTGACGCGATCGACGCCACCGGCTGGGAGATGCGCGACGGAGCCGACGGCTACCTGCTCGTGCCGCGCCGATGAGTGGAGACCTCGTCTACGGGCGCCGCGCCGTGCGCGAGGCGCTGCGCGGCCGCCGAGAGGTGCTGCAGGTGCTCGCAACCGACCGCGCCGTCGCCTCCGAGCCGTGGCTTGCCGAAACGAGCCCGATCATCCGCCTCGATCATGACCTCAGCGAGCTGGCCGACACGCGCGACCACCAGGGCGTCGTCGCCCGCGTCGAGCCCTACCGCTATGCCGACGCCTACGACTTCGCGATGGTCGAGAAGCCGATGATCGCCGTGCTCGACCAGGTCACCGACCCGCGCAACCTCGGCGCCGTCTGCCGCAGCGCCGAAGGCGCCGGCGCAACCGGTGTGGTCGTGCCCGCCCACGGCTCCGCTGTCGTCACGCCCGCTGTCGCCCGCGCCTCCGCCGGCGCCATCGAGCACCTGCCGATCGCGGTCGTCACCAACCTGGCGCGCTACCTCGAAGACGTCAAGGGGCCGTCGCTCTGGGTCTTCGGTGCCGCAGGAGATGCACCCGCGACGATGTGGGAGACCGACCTCTCCGGAGGAGTCGCCCTCGTCTTCGGTGCAGAGGGCAAGGGAATGCGCCCGCTCGTCAAGCGCACCTGCGATGCGCTCGTGTCGATTCCGCTCTCCGGCCAGATCGACTCGCTCAACGTGAGCGTCGCCGCGGCGCTCCTGCTCTACGAGGCCCGCCGCCAGCGCGGCCCCGGCGGGTAGCTGCACGTGGCGCACCGAGACCCGTGACCTCCTGATGGCCGACGCGACGCTCTACCTCTTCGACGGCTATAACCTCCTCCACGCCGGGCCCTACGAGGACGCGAGAGCGCTCACCGACGCGCTCGCCGGGTTCGTCGTGACCACCGGTGCACGCGGCGTCGTCGTCTATGACGGTGTTGGAACCGACACCGAGATCGGCGCACTCTCGGTGCGGTACGCCCCCGACGCCGACACGATGCTCGAACGGCTCGCCGCAGAGCATCGGGACACCGAGCGGGTGCTGCTTGTCTCCTCCGACTCGACCGTGCGGGGCACTGCGGGGCGGCGGGTGGCGAACCTCTCCTCGCAGACGTTCTTTCACGACTTTGTTCCGCCGGTGCACCGCGACGACACCCCGCGAGGGCTTGCCGGCAAGCTCGATCAGGCGACGCGCGAGCACCTCGATCGCCTCCGCCGGGGCGAGTGAGCGGGTCCACTGCAAGAGCGGCTTGTCTTTTCTGAAGATACTTGCTAGATTCACCTCGACCTAAGGGTGAGACTTTTTGCCGCCGGCAAAGAGACAAACCGCTAAAGATCGGGGTATCTCAGGGTGTCAGTCCGTTACGCAACCGCACCGAAAAGCCCGCAGAAGCTTCAACGGCAGCTTGAGGATTTGCAGCTCGTCCTCAAGGCGCGCAACGGCAGCAACGCCGCCCTCGACGGCCTGATCCGCCGCTACACGCCGTTTGTCCGGATGAAGGCGAGCTCGTACTTCCTCGTGGGCGGCGACGGCGACGACCTGATCCAGGAGGGCCTGATCGGCCTCTACAAGGCGGTCCGTGACTTTCGCCCCGACAAGGAGACCTCGTTCCGCTCGTTTGCCGAGCTGTGCGTGACGCGCCAGATCATCACGGCGATCAAGACCGCGACGCGGTTCAAGCACACCCCGCTCAACCAGTACGTCTCCTTCAGTCACACCCCTGCGGGTCAGGAGGCAGACGGCGACTGCACGCTTGGCGACGCTCTGCCCGGCTCACACGTCCACGATCCGGCGGTTCGCGTCATCTCGACCGAGGAGCTCCAGAGCCTCGTCGGGTGCCTGAGCACGACGCTCTCACCGCTTGAGTCGAGCGCGCTGCGCGCGTACCTCGAAGGCGCCTCCTACGAGGAGATGGCAGACGAGCTCGGCTGCGACACGAAGACGATCGACAATGCGCTGCAGCGGGTCAAGCGCAAGATCCTGAACCATCAGGACGAGCGCCAGGTTCTGCTCTAGGCCTCTGCGGCGACGACGTCCGGCAGCCTTGACGCCCGCGAAAACAGCGGGACAAAAAGGTGGGCCAGCGGCCCGATCGCAAGCGCGTAGGCAAGCGTCCCGATGCCGACCGTCCCACCAAGGGCGAAGCCGATGGCAAGCACGGTCGCCTCGAGTGCGGTGCGCACTCGCCGAATCGACCGTCCTGAGCGCTCGGCGATCCCCAGCATGAGCCCGTCGCGCGGCCCCGGGCCAAGCCCAGCACCGATGTAGGCGCCGGTCGCGATCCCGTTCAGCACGACACCGAGCGCCATGTACGTCCAGCGCGCCGTGAGGCTGTGCGGCGCCGAGACCGAGCCGAGAACGATGTTCATCACGAGGCCGAGGACGATCGCGTTCGAGATCGTGCCGAATCCGGGGCGTAGCCGAAGCGGAATCCAGAAGAGGAGCACCGCAACGCTGACGAGGATCTGCCAGGTGCCGATCGCGATGTGGGAGTGTCGCGCGAGTCCCTGGTTGAGCACGTTCCACGGCTCAAGGCCGAGGCCGCTCAGAACGAGCAGCGACGAGCTGATTCCGTAGAGAATCAGGCCGGCGTAGAGCTGAACGACCCTGCTCGGCAGCGGGTGACGCCTCGGCGCCTCGGAGATCGTGGCGAGTGACGGCATCCCCCTACGGTACGGATCACGCCCGGTGAGCCGTCGACGGCACCGGCGCGTACCATTGCGGTTTCGCCGGGGTAGCTCAGCTGGTAGAGCATCGCTCTTGTAAAGCGAGGGTCGTGGGTTCGAGTCCCATCCCCGGCTTCAGTAGGTGACCGTAACGTCGGGACGGGCACGCATACTTCCGCGACGTGCACGTCGACCTGCTCCCGTTTCTCGCTATCTCCGTCCTGCTGATCCTGATTCCGGGGCCGGATACGGCTGTCGTCACGAAGAACGCGCTGATCGGTGGTCATCGTGCCGGTGTCTTCGCCGCGATCGGGGTGTCGATCGGGCTCACGATCTGGACGATCGCGGCCGCTCTCGGCATCGCCGCGCTGCTGAAGGCCTCAGCGGTCGCGTTCTTCGTGTTCAAGATCATCGGCGCCGTCTACCTCGTCTGGATCGGGATCCAGATGCTGCGGGCCCGGGACTTTCTGAGCGAGGCGGCCGAGCGGGCGGCGGGCCTTGGCGTGCGCCGTACCCGGGCGCTTCGCCAGGGGCTGCTCTCGGACCTCGGCAATCCGAAGATCGCGGTGTTCTTCACGAGCTTCCTGCCGCAGTTCATCCGTACCGGGCACGGCGGCGCGTTTCTGTCGCTGCTCGTGCTCGGGGGCATCTTCGCCGTGCTCACGCTGCTCTGGCTCGCCGGCTACGCCGTTGTCGTGGGGCGCGCCTCGGCGCTCCTGCGCCGCCCGTCGGTGCGCAAGGCGCTCGACCGCTTCACCGGCGTCGTGCTCCTCGCCTTCGGCGTGCGGCTCGCCTTCGAGCACCGCTAACCGCGGGGGACAGTCCCTACTCGCCGATCGCCTTCATCACGACGCGCTTGCGGCGCCGTCCGTCGAACTCCGCGTAGAACACCTGCTCCCACGGGCCGAGGTCGAGGGTGCCGTCGGTGATCGGGAGGACGACCTGGTGCCCCATCAGCTGGCGCTTCAGGTGGGCGTCGGCGTTGTCCTCACCGTGGTTGTGGCGGTACCCCGAGACGGGCTCGTGCGGGGCGAGCCGTTCGAGCCAGTCATCGATGTCCTGGATCAGCCCCGACTCGTCGTCGTTCACGTAGATCGCGGCCGTGATGTGCATCGGGTTGATCAGGACGAGCCCGTGCTGGATCCCCGACTCCCGGACGAAAGCCTCCACGCGGTCGGTGATGTTGATGTAGTTCCGCCTGTTTGGCGTCTCGAACGTGAGGTAGTCGGTTGCGTGCTTCATCCGAGGGCCTGGACGAGATCGTCCCATAGAGCCTCGACGTCCTCGAGGCCCACCGACAGGCGCAGCAGCCCCTCCGGGATACGGTCGCCTTCCCAGCGGTGGCGGCCCTCCATCGTCGAGCGCGCGCCGCCGAGGCTCGTCGAGTTCTGGATCACGCGCGTGCGCGTCTCGACGGCCCGCGCGTCGGCGACGTCGAACGAGACGAGTCCCGAGAAGCCGGGGTAGCGCACGAGCGACACGGCCGGATGGCCTGCGAGCCGGGTTGCGAGCTCGGTAGCGGAGGTGGTGATCTGCTCCATGCGCGCATCGAGGGTGGCGAGCCCGTCGCTCAGCGAGGCGGCCGACTGGACGGACGCGGTGATCCCCGCGTGCGTGCGGATCTCACGGAGGCGGGCGGTCTTCTCCGGATCGCGGGTCACGGTCGCGCCAAGGAGCGCGTCGTGGGAGCCCGTCAGAAACTTCGTGGCCGAGTGGACGACGACGTCGGCGCCCCGGTCGAGCGCACGGAGGTACACCGGGGTGGCGGCGGTGGCGTCGCACACGATGAGGCCACGGTGGCCCGCGAGGGCATCCCAGTTCGGCACCGTCAGCGTCGGGTTCGCGGGCGACTCGACCCACACGATGTCTGCGTCAGGAGCAGGCCCGGTCTGGTCGTACTCGACGAACGAGACGCCCCAGCGCTCGAAGTCCTTGAGGAGCACCGACGTGCCGAAGTAGATGCACTCGCCGAGCGCGACGGTCGTTCCGGGCGCCGCGAAGGCGAGCAGAACGGCGGTCTCTGCTCCCATCCCGGAGGCGTAGAGGAGCGCGTCGCCTCCCTCGCGCTCACCGAGCAGCGCCTCGGCGGCCACGCCGGCAGGGTGGGCGTAGCGCGCGTAGAAGAACGCGCCCGGCTCACCGAACTCGTCGTACGGCCAGATCGTCGAGCGGTCGGACGTGTTCACCCGGCGAATCTAGCTGGCTGCTGGGCTCCGGGTCAGACGCGCGCGATCGCGATCAGGGCGCCGCCTGAGCAGTAGATCCGGACGCTGTCGCCGGGCCTGTACCCGTCGAGGTTCGGCGACCCACCACGCCGTGCGCAGGTCAGTCCCGACACGGTGACCGAGCCGCTCCCGATCGCGGTGAGTGTTCCGGTCGACGTCGCGACGTTCTCGGTCGTCGTCTTCGCAGTCGTCGTCGTCGTCGTCGTGACCGTCGTCGTCGCGGTGACGGCCGTGGTCGTCGGAGTCGTCGTGGTGGTGGCGGTGGTCGTCGTCGTGGTGGTCGTCGGTGTCGGCGGGCTGTCGATGCGGACGATCCCGACGAGCACGGCGTTGACGCAGCCGATCTTGACCCTGTCGCCGACCTTGAACCCGGCGAGCGAGGGCGAGCTCGCGTTGAGGGTGCAGGTCAGGTCACGATCGGTGTCGACCTTGATCGCGGCCGTGCTGAGCGTTGCGATCTCGCCCGCCGCGTAGCTCGAGGTGCTCGTGGTCAGGAAGGAGACGGTGAGCGTCACATCCGTCCGTGTGATCGCCGCGAGGATGCCTGCGGTGCAGCCGATCTTGACCTTGTCGCCCACCGAGTAGCCCGCGACGCCTGGTGAGCTCGCGTCGATCGTGCAGGTGAGGTCGTGGTCGGAGTCGATCGTGATCGAGCCCGACCCAAGCGACTTGATCTCGCCGACCGCGCCAGCCGTGCTCGTCGTGGTCGTGCCCGAGGCGGTCGGGGGCAGCGGAAGCCGCACGATCCGCACGAGCAGACCGTTGGTGCAGACGATGCCCACCTGGTCGCCGAGCTTGTAGGCGCCGGTGTCGGGGGAGCCTGCGCCGATCTTGCAGGTGAGATCACGCTCGTGCTCGGCATCGACGGTGATAGAGCCGGCGCTGAGAGCGGCGATCGCACCGGAGGTTGACGCGTTGATCGGAATGCGGATGATCTGGACGAGGACGCCGCCTGCGCAGCCGACTCCGACCTGGTCGCCGACCTTGTACCCGGTGACGTCGGGCGAGTCGCCGGTGAGGCGGCAGGTGAGCGGATGCTCGCCGGCAACGGTGATCGACGAGGTTGAGAGCGCCGTGATCGAGCCGCCGGTCGTGGCGTTCGACGGCTCGGCCGGCGCCTTCACGAGCTTCACGAGCACGCCGCCGGAGCAGGCGATGCCGACCTTGTCGCCGACCGCGACGCCGCCCGTGTCAGGAGAGTCGGCGGTGATCTTGCAGGTGAGGTCGCGCACGGTGATCGACGTCGCTCCGATTGCGGAGACCGTCCCACCGGCCGTGTCGATCGTGGGCAACGCGCGAATGCGCGTGAGCACGCCGCCTGTGCAGGCGATCCCGACGGCGTCGCCGGGCGAGAATGACCCGAGCGCCGGTGAGGCCCCTCCGACGGCGCAGGTGAGCGTCCGCCGCCCCGCGACGATGATCGCGGTTGCGCTGAGGGCGGTGATCTTCCCGGCACCGTAGGTGGCCGACGGCACCTTCGCGATCTTCACGAGCACACCGCCGGAGCAGGCGATTCCGACGCGGTCACCGACGGCGAATCCCGCGAGCGTCGGGGAGCTGCTGTTCAGGCTGCAGGTGAGGTCGTGGTCGGCGTCGATCTTGATCGAGGTCGACGTCAGCGCCGTGATCGTGCCGAGCGCGTATCCCCCGCTCGCCCGCTGCGTCGAGGCGACAGCGCCCGCTGCGACGAGGCCGAGCAGGGCGACCGGGACGGGCAGGAGACGCGAGAGCAGCTTCACGAAGGGGGTATCGACGAGATCTGGTCCGTCGGTGAGCTCATCCGGGGGATCCTTATCGGGCCGGCGCGGGAGCCTCGCGGAGGACGCGAGGCGCCGAGCGGGCGTAGTCAAGGCCCGAGGCGAGGGTGAAGCCGACCGCGATGAGCATCAGCCACCAAGAGACCTGGTGACTCCAGGCGCCCGCTGCGGCGAAACCACCAGCACCCGCCGCGATCGCCTGCGCCCACGTCTTCAGCTTGCCAAGGTCGCGGGCGGCGATCACGACGCCGCGCTCGAGGGCGGCCAGCCGAAGCCCGTTCACCATCAGCTCACGCGCAACGATCGCCGCAACCATCCAGGCCGGGAAGACGCGCTGGTCGAGCAGCACGACGAGCGTGCCGAGCACGAGCACCTTGTCGGCGATCGGGTCGAGGAGCGAGCCGAAGGAGCTCGTGCGGCCCGACCGGCGTGCGATCCGACCGTCGAACCAGTCGGTCGACATCGCGACGCCGAAGAGCACGGTGGCCCAGTAGTTGTGGCCGTGGAAGTTGACGGCGTAGAGCAGCACGACGAGCGGCGCCGCAACGACTCGGGAGACGGTGAGCTGGTCGGCGAAAGTCACGGTGCGGGGAGGATACGTCTGCCGTCTCGTGCCTGCCGGAACACAGCGAGCAAGGCATCCGCAGCGAGTCTCTAGAGTCCGAGGCGATGGATCTCTACGAGCATCAGGGTAAGGAGCTGTTCGCGCGCTTCGGCATCCCGGTCTCCGAGGGGCGTGTCGCGCTCAACCCGGCCGACGCGCGCGCCGCCGCCCAGGATCTCTGCGGCACCGTCGTCGTCAAGGCGCAGGTGTTGACCGGCGGACGAGGCAAGGCCGGCGGGATCGAGGTCGCCCCCGGGCCCGACGAGGCGCAGGCCGCGGCCGAGCGGATCCTCGGCCTCGACATCCGAGGCCACGCCGTCCACCGACTATTCGTCGAGCGCGCCGCCGGAATCGCGCGGGAGTATTACCTCTCGGTGACCTTCGACCGGGGTGCCAAGCAGCCGCTTCTCATGTTCTCGGCGGAGGGCGGCGTGGAGATCGAGCAGCTCGCCGCCGAGCGGCCCGAGGCGCTCGTGCGCATCCACGTCGATCCGCTCGAAGGGCTCCACGACCACCACGCACGCGAGCTCCTTGCCGCGGTCGCCCACGAGCCCGAGGCGCACGCCCTCGAGCAGGTCGTCTCAAGCCTCTATCGCTGCTTTGTCGAGAGCGACGCGATGCTCTGCGAGATCAACCCGCTTGTCGTC